>DASXAP010000001.1:0-18784 GCA_036406655.1 Xanthobacteraceae bacterium
GGCGGCGGCATCGCCTACAACAAGACCGAGTTCATCGACATCGTCGAGCGCGGCATCGACGCCTCCCCCACCAACGAGGTGCTGATCGAGGAATCGGTGCTCGGCTGGAAGGAATTCGAGATGGAGGTGGTGCGCGACAAGAAGGACAATTGCATCATTATCTGCTCGATTGAGAACGTCGACCCGATGGGTGTCCACACCGGCGACTCGATCACGATCGCACCCGCGCTGACGCTGACCGACAAGGAATACCAGATCATGCGCGACGCATCGATCAAGGTGCTGCGCGAGATCGGGGTGGAGACTGGCGGCTCGAACGTGCAGTTCGCGGTCAATCCCGCCGACGGCCGTCTGGTCATCATCGAGATGAACCCGCGCGTATCGCGCTCGTCGGCACTGGCCTCGAAGGCCACCGGCTTCCCGATCGCCAAGGTCGCGGCCAGGCTGGCCGTCGGCTACACCCTCGACGAGATAGCGAACGACATCACCGGTGGCGCGACCCCGGCGAGCTTCGAGCCGACGATCGACTACGTGGTCACCAAGATTCCCCGCTTCGCCTTCGAGAAGTTCCCGGGAGCGGAGCCGGTGCTCACGACCTCGATGAAATCGGTGGGCGAGGTGATGGCGATCGGGCGCACTTTTCAGGAGAGCCTGCAAAAGGCGCTGCGCTCGCTGGAGACGGGGCTGACCGGGCTCGACGAGGTGGTGATCGAGGGCCTGGGTCAAGGCGATGACCGAAACGCCATTCGCGCAGCGCTGGGCACGCCGACCCCGGATCGCCTGCTGCAGGTCGCGCAGGCGCTGCGGCACGGGCTCTCCGACGAGCAGATCCATGCCGCCTGCCGGATCGATCCGTGGTTCATCGCGGAAATCCGCGGCATTGTGGAGACCGAGCAGGAGATCAGGGCGAAGGGCCTGCCGGCCAGTGCCGGAGCAATGCGCCGGCTCAAGGCGATGGGCTTCTCCGACGCGCGGCTCGCCGTGCTCACGGGGCGCAGCGAAGCGGCGGTGGCCTCGGCGCGCCGGGCGCTCGGTGTGCGGCCGGTGTTCAAGCGCATCGACACCTGCGCCGCCGAGTTCGCTTCCCCTACGGCCTACATGTACTCGACCTATGAGCCGCCGTTTGCCGGCTGCCCGGCCGACGAGTCGGCCGTCTCGGCCAGGCAAAAGGTCGTGATCCTCGGCGGCGGGCCGAACCGCATCGGCCAGGGCATCGAGTTCGACTATTGCTGCTGTCATGCCGCGTTCGCGCTACGGGACGCCGGCTATGAAACCATCATGATCAACTGCAATCCGGAGACGGTATCGACCGATTACGACACCTCGGATCGGCTCTATTTCGAGCCGCTCACCACCGAGGACGTGATCGAGATCATCGAGACGGAGCGCAAAGGCGGCACACTGCACGGGGTCATCGTGCAGTTCGGCGGCCAGACCCCGCTCAAGCTCGCCGAGGCGCTGGAGCGCGCCAATGTCCCCATTCTCGGCACCTCTCCCGATGCAATCGATCTCGCCGAGGATCGCGACCGCTTCAAGCACCTCCTCGATCGTTTGAACCTGAAGCAGCCCAGCAACGGCATCGCCTATTCTGTCGAGCAGGCACGGCTGGTCGCGGCCGAGCTCGGCTACCCGATCGTGGTGCGCCCCTCATACGTGCTCGGCGGGCGCGCAATGCAGATCATCCGCGAGGAAGACCAGCTCGGCGATTATCTGCTCGGCACCTTGCCTGAGCTCGTCCCGCACGACGTCAAGGCGCGCTACCCCAATGACAAGACCGGACAGATCAACACCGTGCTCGGCAAGAACCCGTTGCTGTTCGATCGCTACCTGTCGGACGCGACCGAAGTGGACGTCGATTGTCTCGCCGACGGCAAGGACACGTTCATCGCCGGCATCATGGAGCACATAGAGGAGGCCGGTATCCATTCCGGCGATTCGGCCTGCTCGTTGCCGCCGCACAACCTCCCGGCCGAGACGATTGCCGCCCTCGCCCGGCAGACCCGCGAGCTCGCGCTCGCGCTGAAGGTCGGCGGCTTGATGAACGTGCAATACGCCATCAAGGACGGCGAGATCCATGTGCTGGAGGTCAATCCGCGCGCCTCCCGCACCGTCCCCTTCGTCGCCAAGGTGATCGGGTTGCCGGTGGCGAAGATCGCCGCGCGGATCATGGCGGGCGAGCCGCTCGCAAGCTTCAGGCTCGGCCCCGAGCGCTTCGATGCCGCCACCGCCGGGCACATCGGGGTGAAGGAAGCGGTGTTCCCGTTCGCACGCTTCGGCGAACGGGTCGATACCGTGCTCGGCCCGGAAATGAAATCAACCGGCGAAGTGATGGGAATCGACCGCTCTTTCGAGATCGCCTTCGTCAAAAGTCAGCTGGGCGGCGGCGCCCGCCTGCCGCGGCAAGGGACGGTATTCGTCTCGGTCCGCGACCAGGACAAGGAACGCGTGCTCGAGGCGGTGCGGACGCTTGCCGGGCTGGGTTTCAAGATCATTGCGACCTCGGGAACCCAGCGCTTCCTGGCCCAGCACGGGGTGGCGGCCGACCGCATCCTCAAAGCCTCGGAAGGGCGGCCAAATATCGTGGACGCCATCAAAAACGGCCGCGTCCATCTGGTTTTCAATACCACCGATGGGCTGCAGGCACTGTCCGACAGCAAGCCCCTGCGCCGGGCTGCCCTCTTGCATAAAGTGCCATACTACACCACTCTTTCAGGGGCCGTCGCCGCGGCGCAGGGCATCAAGGCCTATCTCGAGGGCGACCTCGAGGTGCGGGCGCTGCAAGCTTATTTCGGCGGCAAGGCCAACTCCGGGAAACCGGGGCCGACCGCCTGACGGTTACGAGTTTTGGGACAGGACCAGGGTCGCGCGGCCGGACGAGCTTCGGCCCGCGATCAGGATCGTTGTGTCCCGCCTGAAGCGAGGCTTGAAGGAGCGATGGACAAGATTCCGATGACGGCGGCGGGGTACTCGGCGCTCGAGAACGAGCTCAAGCACCGCCAGCAGGTCGAGCGACCCCGGATCATCCAGCAGATCACGGACGCGCGCACGCACGGCGATCTCTCGGAGAACGCGGAATATCATGCCGCCAAGGAGTCGCAGGCGCATAACGAGACCCGCATCGCCGAGCTCGAAGACAAGCTCGCGCGGGCGGAGGTCATCGACGTCTCCAAGCTTTCCGGCGACACCATCAAGTTCGGCGCCACGGTCACCCTCCTCGACGAGGACACCGACAAGAAGCAGGTATGGCAGCTGGTCGGGGAGCCCGAGGCCGACGCCAAGAAGGGACGCATCTCCATCACCTCCCCGCTCGCCCGCGCGCTCATCGGCAAGACCAAGGGCGCGAGCGTCGAAGTGATGACGCCGAGCGGCGCCAAGGCCTACGAGGTCAAGAAGGTCGAGTGGAGGTAGCCCGCGACTGCGAATCGGAATCGCCCGGGACAAGCCCGCGACAAGCCCGGGGTGACAACCGCTGCGATCCTGCGGTCAGCCGATGAAATTCGGTGTGTTCGATCACATGGACCACGCCGGGGTGCCGCTCGGCCAGCTTTACGCCGACCGGCTCAAGCTGATCGAGGCGTACGATCGGGCCGGCTTCTACGGCTACCATCTTGCCGAGCACCACGCGACCCCGCTCGGGTGTGCCGCATCGCCCGGCCTGCTTCTCGCCGCGGCGGCGCAACGCACGCGGTCGCTGCGTTTCGGTCCGCTGGTCTATCTGCTGCCGTTCTACCATCCGCTGAGGCTGATCGAGGAAATCTGCATGCTCGATCACATGAGCGGGGGGCGTTTGCTGCTCGGCATCGGTCGCGGCGTCTCACCGTTTGAAACCAGCGCCTACGGCCTCGATTTCGCCAGGACCGGCGACCTCTACCACGAGGCATTCCAGCTGATCCTCAAGGGGCTGAGTAGCGAGGAGCTGACCTTCGAAGGCAAGCATTATCAGTTTCACAACGTGCCGATGATACTGCGGCCATTGCAGCGCCCGCATCCGCCGTTGTGGTACGGAACCACGATCCCGGACAATGCGGAGTGGCCGGCGGCGAACGACGTCAACATCGTCAGCATTGCCTTGCGCCCGACGGTGCGCAGCATATGCGAACGCTACCGCAGCGTGCGCGCAAGGCTCGGCAGGACTGCGCGCACCTCCCCGCTCCTCGGGGTCGCCCGCCATATGGTGGTAGCCGGCAGCGCAGACGCGGCGCGCAGGATCGCTCGCCGCGCCTACCCGCATTGGCGGCAGAGCTTTCGCTGGCTGTTCGAGCGCCACGGGGCCGAGCCGCGGATCGCGGGTCTCTATCCGCCTACCTTCGATGAGCTTGCCGCGCTCGACAATGGGGTCGCCGGGACGCCCGCGGCCGTTCGCGATTTCATCGCCGGCGAGATCGAGGCGACCGGCGCCGATTACGTGCTCGGATGGTTTGCCTTCGGCGACATGACGGCCGACGCATCGAGCTGTTCGCGCGCGAGGTGATGCCGGCCTTCGCCGACGCAGGCGCCGGCGCCGCCGCGGCGCCGCCGTAGCCCGGCGGAGCCGCCCCGCCCGGGCGGGGCGGCGCAAACCGGGCGGCTGCCCCCTTTTTGCGGTTTCACTCCAGCGGCACGATCGCCGCGTCCTTGCAGTTGCGAAGCGTCAGGGAGGTCTTGACGTTGCGCACATGCGGGGCGGCGGTGAGCTCAGCGACCAAGGCCTGGAAGCTCGTCAGGTCCGGGGCCACGCATTTGAGGATGAAATCGATCTCGCCGGAAAGCATCCAGCATTCCCGCACCAGCGGCCGCGAGCGCACGAATTCCTCGAACTGCTTGAGGTCGCTGTCAGCCTGGCTGGCCAAATGCACCATGGCAAAGGCGGTCACCTCGTAACCGAGCAGCCTCTCGTCGAGCAGCGCTCGGTAGCCCTTGATATAGCCGGCTTGCTCCAGAGCGCGGAGGCGCCGGAGGCACGGCGGGGGTGAAATGCCGATTCGGCTCGCCAAGTCCACATTGCTGATGCGCCCGTCGTCCTGCAGCTGCTTAAGAATATGCCGATCTATGGCATCGAGCCGGGCAGCCAAGCGCGCCTCCGGAACCCAGGTTTTCCTCTTCTTAGGCGTTTTTTTGCGCCAGTGAAACAAAGTTGCGGAATCCCGGTAGGGTCGCAGCCGTTGATGCCGCGGACCAGGGGCTTTCTGGTCTGCGCCGGTTGCATAGCTCGCCGGAACTCCTAGATTGTGAAGGGCGCGGCGCGTGGGTGCCCGGTGCCCGCCCTCCCCAGGTAGCCCGTCGGCCGAAGGCGGGGTCCTTCGGCAGCCCAACTCCGGGGTCGGCCAACCGACATCAGGATCTGCTTGCAAGATGCAAAAGGCCACTTCCGCCAAGGTCGTCATCATCGGCTCCGGCCCAGCCGGTTACACGGCAGCCATCTACGCGGCCCGGGCGATGCTCGAGCCGATCCTCGTCCAGGGGATTCAACCGGGTGGTCAGCTCACCATCACCACTGACGTCGAGAACTATCCCGGCTTTGCCGACGTGATCCAGGGACCGTGGCTGATGGAGCAGATGCAGAAGCAGGCCGAGCACGTCGGCACGAAAATCCTTGCCGACCACGTGAGCAGCGTCGATCTCGCCCACCGGCCATTCCGGCTGCGGTGCGACTCCGGCGAGCATTACCACGCCGAGACGTTGATCATCGCCACCGGCGCGCAGGCGCGCTGGCTCGATCTGCCCTCGGAGCAGAAGTTCAAGGGCTATGGCGTATCCGCCTGCGCGACCTGCGACGGCTTTTTCTATCGCGGGAAGGAGGTACTGGTGATCGGCGGCGGCAATACCGCGGTCGAGGAGGCGCTCTTTCTGACCAATTTCGCCGCAAAGGTGACCGTGGTGCATCGGCGCGACAGCTTCCGCGCCGAGAAGATCCTGCAGGATCGACTGTTCAAGAATTCGAAAATTTCGGTCGTCTGGGATTCTGTTCTGGAGGAGGTGGTCGGCGAGGAGCAACCGCCCAGGGTCACCGCTGCCGTGCTCCGCAATGTGCGCACCGGCGCACTGACGAGGACGCGCATCGACGGTGTGTTCATCGCAATCGGCCACACACCGGCCTCCGAGCTGTTTGCCGGGCAGCTGGAGATGAAGCCGGGCGGCTACATCAAGACCGCGCCTTTCTCGACCGCCACCTCCCGGCCCGGCGTGTTCGCCGCAGGGGATGTCACCGACGACGTCTACCGGCAGGCGGTCACCGCCGCCGGATTGGGCTGCATGGCCGCGCTCGAGGCGGAGCGGTTTCTCGCCGCGCGCGGGCAGGCGGAAGCCGCGCTGGCGGCGGAATGACGGGCTCGGTGAGAAGCGGATGAGCATGGATTGGGACAAGCTGAAAGTGTTTCATGCTGCCGCTGAGGCGGGCAGCTTCACTCACGCCGGGGAGCAGCTCGGGCTTTCCCAATCGGCGGTCTCCCGACAGGTGTCGGCACTGGAGCAGGAGCTCGGGGTCTCGCTGTTCCACCGGCACGCCCGCGGGCTCATCCTCACCGAGCAGGGGGAGCTGCTTCACCACACCGCCCACGATGTGTTCATGAAGCTCGAGGCCGCGCGGGCCAAGCTGACCGACAGCCGCGAGCGGCCGAACGGCGAGCTGAAAGTGCAGACGACGCCGGGCATCGGCGTCAACTGGCTCACCCCGCGGCTCGGCGAGTTCATCGATCTCTATCCCGACATCCACATCACCTTGATCACCACCGACGAGGAGCTCGATCTCGCGATGCGCGAGGCCGACGTGGCGATCCGGCTGCGACAGCCGACCCAGCCGGACCTCATTCAGCGCAAGCTCTTCTCGGTGCGTTTCCACGCCTACGCCTCCCCCGAATATCTCAAGCGCTTCGGCACACCGCGCACCCTGGACGACCTCGACAATCATCGGCTGCTGCTGCTGGGGGGCACCATAGTGCCGCATTATTTCGAGAACCGGCGCTGGCTGATCGAGGTCGCCCGTGACGGCAAGGGGCCGCGCGCGCCCGTCCTCACCATCAACAACGTGCTCGGGGTCATGCGCGCCTGCCAGCGCGGGATCGGAGTGGCGATGCTGCCCGATTATCTGGTCGAGGAGAACGGCGGCCTCGTGCAGCTGTTCGGAGAATCCGACAGCATCGCGCTGGATGCCTACTTCGTCTATCCGGAAGAGCTGAAGTCGGTAGCCCGTGTGCAGGTGTTCCGTGATTTTCTGGTCGCCAAGGCACAACGCTGGCACACGTGATCGCAGCCGGTGAGGACAGCCGTCCGCGCGGTTCCGCCGGCGGCGTGGAAGGTGCGACGCTCGCATGGCTGGCATGCGAGGCTTTGTGTTGTGCGGCGAAATCGTCTCTGCATACTGCGATGCACTGGCGACGGACGATTGCCTATCCTCCCAGATTGCGATCGTTGCAGCGTCAGCTGTTCCCCTCTGGAAGGTGATTGTCGGCCCCGCGCCGGCAAACTGAACCGGACCCGAAAGGGTCCGGTTTTTCTTCGTCTGCACAGTGCACCAAGAGTGGGCCTTCTCTATCGCTGGCCAGAGTCGCGGCAAGCACGCCGTCGGTTCTCGCCCTGCGCTTCCGCTCGTCACGGCGAGCTTCCCGCTCACCGATGAAGCTGTGCGGCACGCGAGGCTGGTATCGGGTGCCTGCCTTCGCGCGCTCACGCCAGCAGCGCAATGGTGCTTGCGCGGCGGCGTCCGGCGTTCTATTTTGGCGGTCTCATGCCAAACTCAGGGAGCTGACCATGGCTTGGACTACCCCGACGCTTGTCGAGATCTGCCTCGGGCTCGAGATCAACGGCTACCTGCCGGCGGAGTTCTGATTCCGAGCCATCTCTGCCTCCTGAATGGGGCGCCTGACCGCCATCGTCCTCGGTTCGGCGGCGGGCGGGGGATTCCCTCAATGGAACTGTCGCTGTGCCGTCTGCCGCTTGGCTTGGGCGGGGGACGCGCGTGTGCGGCCGTGCACCCAGGCGAGCCTCGCCGTCAGCGGCGACGGTGAAAGCTGGGCCCTGATCAACGCTTCCCCGGATCTTCCGCAACAGTTGCGGCGGTCGAGCGCGCTGCATCCGAAGAACGGAGTCCGCGGAAGCCCGATCAAGTCGGTGCTGCTGAGCGGCGGCGAGATCGACCAGATCGCGGGCCTCCTCAGCCTGCGCGAGCGGCAGCCATTCACGCTGTGGGCTACCGCTGCCACGCTCGACGCACTCGCCCATAACGCTGTGTTCGCGGCGCTCGCGCCCGATCTGGTGCCTCGGCGTGCGGTCTTGCCGGGGCAGACGATCGGTCTCCCGGGTGGCATGGAGGCGCAACTGTTCCTTGTGCCCGGCAAGCCACCGCTCTACCTCGAAGGCTCGAACCCTGAGACTGCGGGCGAGACCGAGGCGAATGTCGGCGTCGAGATATCGGCTTCCGGCGCGCGCATCGCCTATATCCCCGGAGCCGCCGCCATCACTGGCGCGATGCTGCAACGGATCGGCCGGGCCGACGTGACCTTCTTCGACGGGACGCTCTATCGCGACGACGAGATGATCGTCAGCGGAACCGGAACCAAGTCCGGCCGACGCATGGGACACATGCCGATCGACGGCGCCGACGGCTCGCTCGCCGCGCTCAGCGGCGTCGGGGGTAGGCACATCTACGTGCACATCAACAACACCAATCCGATCCTCGTCGACGGCTCGGCCGAGCGCGCCGAGGTCGAGCGCCGTGGCTGGCAGATCGCCGAGGACGGGATGGAGATCCTGCTGTGAGGCTGATGCCCCCGGAGGAGCTCGAAGCCTCCCTGCGCGAGATCGGAGCGCGGCGCTATCACCACCTGCACCCGTTCCATGCGCTCCTGCACAGCGGCCGATGCACCAAGGGTCAGGTGCAGGCCTGGGCGCTCAACCGCTATTACTACCAGGCGATGATCCCGGTGAAGGACGCGAGCCTGATCGCGCGCTGCGCGGACTCCGCATTGCGCCGGGAATGGCGCAGCCGTCTCGTCGATCATGACGGGGAGCGCGATGGCAACGGCGGTATCGCCCGCTGGCTCAGGCTCACTGACGGGCTCGAGCTCGACCGCGACTATGTCACCTCTCTCGCCGGCCTCCTGCCGGCGACGCGGTTCGCGGTGGATGCCTATGTCAATTTCGTCCGCGACCGGTCCCTGGTGGAGGCGGTCGCCTCCTCGCTCACCGAGCTGTTCTCACCGAAGATCATCGGCGAGCGCGTCGAAGGCATGCTGAAAGGCTACGATTTCGTCAGTGCCGAGACCCTCGCCTATTTCGCCAAACGTCCACCGCTGGCGGCCCGCGATTCCGCGTTCGCGCTCGATTATGTCAAGCGCAATGCCAGAACGCCCGAGGACCAGCGCGCGGCGCTGCAGGCGCTCGAGTTCAAGTGCGACGTCCTTTGGGCGATGCTGGACGCCCTCCATCATGCCTATGTGGATCCCAAGCATGTGCCTCCCGGGAGGTTCGTCCCGCAGGATCGGGGGCGCTGAGTGGCCGGGCCCGCTCCGGAGATTCCCGCGCAGGCGCGTCCGCGGTTGCCGCGCGGGGTTCGTCTCTCTCAAAGCGATGCGCACGGCGGCTGGGTGCTGCTGGCACCCGAGCGGGTGTTCAAGGCCGACGCGATTGCCGTCGAGATCATCAAGCGCTGCACCGGCGAGGCGAGCTTTGCGGATATCATCGATGACCTGACGCGGGTCTATTCCTCGGCGCCGCGCGAGCGGATCGTCCTCGACGTGACCGCGCTGTTGCGCACGCTTGCCGACAAGCGCCTCCTCGAGCTTTGATCATTGAACGCCGGCGGAGCGCGCATAGATGCAGCATGGCCGTGTTCCGGCCCTCCGATTCGCGCGAGATCGTCACCCCGGTCGGCGTGATGCTCCCGGCGCGGCGCCCAGGACGAATGACGAGAGCGACCGCATGTTCCGATCGGATCGAATCTAGATGCTGGCGCCGGTTTCCCCGCTTCCCAAGCCGCTCGGGCTTCTGGCCGAGCTGACCCATCGCTGCCCGCTCGGCTGCCCCTACTGCTCGAATCCGGTTGCGCTCGATGCCAGGGAGGACGAGCTTGATGCCGCCACCTGGGCACGGGTGTTCGCGGAAGCGGCCGCGCTGGGCGTGCTGCAGGTGCATCTTTCGGGCGGCGAGCCGGCTGCCCGGCGCGACCTCGTCGAGATCACCAGCGCGGCGCGCGCCGCCGGGCTCTACTGCAACCTCATAACCTCGGCCGTCGGGCTGACCGAGAGGACATTGGGCTTGCTCGCCGAGGCCGGGCTCGATCACGTGCAGATTTCCATCCAGGACAGCGAGCCCGGCTCGGCGGATCATATCGCCGGCTATCGCGGCGCCTTTGCACGCAAGCGCAGGCTTGCCGCCGAGGTCGTGCGGTTGAAGCTGCCGCTGACGGTCAATGCCGTGATGCATCGCCGCAACGTCGATCGCCTCGCCGAGATGGTCGACCTCGCGCTCGCGCTCGGTGCCAGCCGGGTCGAGATCGCGCATGTGCAGTATTACGGCTGGGCTCTGAAAAATCGCGCCGCGCTCATGCCAACCCGCGTGCAGGTCGAGCGCGCCGCCGCCCTGGTCGAGGAATTGCGCGCGCGCCATCAGGGCCGCATCGTGATCGACGCCGTGGTTCCCGACTATCATGCCCGCTACCCCAAGCCTTGCCTCGGCGGCTGGGGCCGTCGCTCGCTGAACGTCACCCCCGCCGGCAAGGTGCTGCCCTGTCACGCCGCCGAGTCGATCCCCGGCCTCGAATTCTGGACCGTGCGCGATCATTCGCTGGCCGAGATCTGGGCGAGCTCGCCGGCGTTCAACGCGTTCCGCGGCACCGGCTGGATGAAGGAGCCGTGTGCGAGCTGCCCCCGCCGCGAGCAGGATTTCGGAGGCTGCCGCTGCCAGGCCTTCGCCCTGACCGGGGATGCGGCGGCAACCGATCCGGTCTGCCAGCTGTCGTCCGATCATGGGCTGGTTGCGGCATTGGCCGCAATGACCGAGGATGCGGCTTATACTTATCGGCATATGTAGCCGGTCCGCCGCGCGCTACCTGCAGTGATTCCCATTGCGCTCCGCCGGATCGTAAGAGACACTGATGCACAGCGAGGCCGTCGTCGTGTTGCGACGAGCGGCTTCCGAAGAGGGAGGACCAAATGATCAGCTGCCTGACTACCGCGCGCGGCATTGCGCTTGCCGGCGCGTTCGGAGTGCTGACCACGGGAGCAGCGATTGCGCAGGCCCCACCCGGATTCAGCCAACTGGACAAATCCAATCCCGCCGCCAGCAAGCAGGACACCGGGCTCAAGCCTATTCCAACCCCGCCCACGGCAACGGCCGTCGAGAAGCTCCCCGTCGACAAGTTGAAGCTGCCGAACGGATTCAAGGCCGAGATGTGGTCGTCCGGTCACCCGGGCGGCCGCACCATGGTGATGGGCTCGAAGGGCACGATCTTCATGGGCACGCGCATCATCGGTCGCGTCTATGCCATCACCGAGAAGGACGGCAAGCGCGAGGTGAAGACGCTGCTGTCGGGCCTGACCCAGCCGAACGGGCTTGCGTTCAAAGACGGCTCGCTCTACGTGCTCGCGATCAACCGGGTGCTGCGATACGACAACATCGAGGACAAGCTGGACAATCCCGGCGAGCCGGTCGAGCTGACGGACAAGTTCGGCCTTCCCGACACGATCCACCATAACTGGAAGTACGCCGACTTCGGCCCGGACGGAAAGCTCTACATCCAGGTCGGCTCGAACTGCAACATCTGCGAGGTTAATCCCGGCGTCCATGGCCAGATCCGCCGCTACAACGCGGACGGCTCCGGCATGGAGATCGTCGCGCGCGGCATCCGCAACACCGTGGGCTTCGACTGGCACCCGGTCACCAAGGAGCTGTGGTTCACCGACAACGGCCGCGATTGGGCCGGCAACGACGGCCCGCAGGACGAACTCAACCGCATTCCCAAGGACCAGCAAGGCGCCAATTTCGGCTTCCCCTACTGCCACGCCAACGGCATTCCCGATCCCGACGTCAGACGGCCCAATCCGTGCGCCGGCGTGATCATGCCCGCGGCGCTGACCGGCCCGCATGCGGCAGGCCTCGGCATCAAGTTCTACACCGGGAGCATGTTCCCGGCGAACTACAGGAACGTCGCCTTCATCGCCCGGCACGGGTCGTGGAACCGGGAGAAGAAGTTCGGCTACGACGTGATCGTCGCCCGCCCGCAGGCGAACGGCACCGCGAAGCTCGAGCCGTTCCTGACCGGGCTGCTCGATGAGTCCAAGAACGAGTTCTACGGCCGCCCCACCTACGTGCTGCCGATGCCGGACGGCTCGCTGCTCGTCTCGGACGAGACGAACGGCGCCATCTATCGTATCTCCTACGGGCAGAAGGTCGCCGGGACGCCGAACAGCAAGAGGTAAGGTGCAGCAGGACCTGACCAACTGGTGGCGGTCGCCGGCCCTCGGGCTGGCGGCCGCGCTAATGTCCGTGACCTGCGCGGTGGCGCAGAGCACGCCGCTCGCCGAGCGCATCGCGGCCTGCGGCGCCTGTCACGGCGACGACGGCAATTCGCGCATGGAGAACATTCCATCGCTCGCGGGACAGCCGGAATTCTTCCTGTTGAACCAGCTGATCCTTATGCGCGAAGGGGTGCGCCGGATCGAGGTGATGCCCCCTTTCGTGAAGGACTTGACCGACGCCGACGCGGAGGCCCTGGCGAAGCATTTCAGCAAGCTTACGCCGCGAGCCAGCCCGGAGCCGACCGATCCAACGCTGGTCAAGCGTGGGGCGGAAATCGCCGACCAGCGGCTGTGCCGCTCGTGTCATCTGCCGACATTGGCCGGGCAGGATCAGATGCCGCGGCTCGCGAAGCAGCGTATCGATTATCTCATTCTCACCATGAAATCGTATCGCGACAGCCCGCGTCCGGGCGCCGACACCGCGATGAGCGCGGGAGTGGCCGGGCTGAGCGATACCGACATCGCAGCACTCGCCCATTACGCGGCATCGCGATAATGCCTTACGGCCTCCGCACGTCGACGCCGCCGAGCCGGCTGATCAGCGTATTGGCCCCGATTGCGATCACGAACAGGATGATCAGCAGCGCATACATCAGCGGCATGTTGAAGACGCTGTAGGCCTGGATGACCAGGTAGCCGATGCCGCGGTTCGACATCTTGGTCTCGGCCAGCAGCGTTCCGATCAGGGCAACACCCAATCCCAGGCGCATGCCGTTGATGACCGGGTGACGCATTGCCGGCAGGTAGATCTTCGTCACCATCTGCCAGGTGTTGGCGCGAAAGCTCCTGCCGACGCGGATCAGCACCTTGTCGATCTCGCGCATGCCCCCGGCGACGTTCAGCGCCACCGGGAAGAAGCAGGAGATCGCCCCCATGGCGATCTTCGAGCCCGGCCCGACACCGAACCACATGATCATGATCGGGAAGAAGATGATCTTCGGGCACGGCCCGAGGTAGTAGAGATAGGCCTCGTAGGCGCGCGACAGGAAGGCGCTGCCGCCGAGCGCGATCCCCACCACGAGGCCGCTCAGCGAGCCGATCACCATGGCGACGCCGATCTCGTAGAACGTCGTGGAGAGATGGCCGTAGAAGGCCGGATCGGCGAGCGTCGCATAGAGCTGCCTGGCGATCGCGAACAGCGATGGGACGACGTCGCGGTAGAGCAGGCCGGAGGCGGCGAGCGCCTCCCAGCCGAGGAGCCCGGCCAGCACGATGAGGAGGCGCAGCGCCGCGACCGGGCGCAGCCGAGGCCGGAGCCCGCCTGCGTCCGGCAGTCTCAGTCGACCGGTCTCAGCCATCGTTCCAGCCTCTCCATCAGGATGAACACACAGACGCTGACCAGGATGACGAAGCAGATCGCGGCATAGGTTCCCGGCAGATCGTACCGCTCGGCGAGCTCGTTGATAAGCTGCCCCAACCCGCCGAAATTGATCAGGAACTCGATCCCGACGATGTTGATCAGCGAGAAGATGATCCCGAGCCGAAGCCCGACGAAGATGGTCGGCAGCGCTGCCGGAAACAGAATCTTCCAGAACTGCTGCGAAGCCGTGAGATTGAAGCTCCGGCCCACGTCGATCAGCACCCGCCGCGTGGCGGTGAGCCCCTCGAGCGTCTTGAGGATGATGGGCGCGAGCCCGGCGGTGAAGCCCATCATCACGATGGTGAGCGCGCTCCGCCCGAAGATCACGAGATAAAGCGGGTAGATCAGCACCAGCGGCGCAGCCGCCACCGCGGCCACCCAGGTCTCGGTTGCCAGCCGCAACAGGCGCCAGCGGTAGAGCAGAGCTCCGCCCGCCACCCCCGCGAGCGTCACCATGATGCTCGCCGCGAATGCCTCGGCGGCGGTCAGCAAGAAGCGCGACAGCACGTCCTCCTCGATCACCACGCGCGGGAACGCGCCGACGACATCGGTCGGGAACGGCACGATGAAGCGGTTGATGCAGCCGCGCTGGATCAGGGCCTCGACGATGATGAAGAAGCCGACGAAGGACCCCGCGCCCAGCGTGTAGGCGACCCAGCGCGGCGAGCGCGTCCGCGACAGCAGCATCGCCACCGACGCGGCGAGCAGCGCCAGCGCTCCCGCGGCGACGAGCGCGGTCGCAACGGTGAGATAGCTGCCGGCGTCGAACCTGCAGACAGGCGAGGTCATGCCCAGCAGGCTGTCAATCAGATCCTTGCGGACGAGGATGGCTGCAAGGAGCCCGAGCGCCAGCAGCGCCACCGCGGCCAGCGCGCGAGGCGAAATCGGTTGTCGAGCGAGCTGCGCCGCGCTCATGGGGTGCCGGCCTCGCGGAGCCTCTGGCTCTCATCGTCGCGCAAGCCCTTGGTCGCCTCCTCGCGCAGGTCGTTCCAGATCTGCGCCACGTGACGCCCGAAGGCTTCGCTGGAGACGATCTCCGAGGTGCGCGGCCGCGGCAGCTTGATGTCGACGATCCGCTTCACCCTGCCGGGCCGATAGGTCATCACGAGGATCCGGTCGGAGAGCTGCACCGCTTCGGTGATGTTGTGGGTGATCAGCAGCGACGTCTGCCTGAGCTCCTGCTGGATCTGCAGCACCTTGTCGCCGAGCAGAAGCCTGGTCTGCTCATCGAGCGCGGCGAACGGCTCGTCCATGAGCAGGATCTTCGGCTGCGCCGCAAGCGTGCGCGCCATCGATACCCGCTGCCGCATCCCGCCGGAGAGCTCGGCCGGATAGCGCCGGGCGAAGCCGTCGAGCCCGACGAGCCTGACGAAGTGGCGCGCGCGCTCGTAGCGCTCGGCCCTGGCCATCCCGGCGATCTCGAGCGGAAACGCGACGTTGTCGAGGACATTGCGCCAGGGGAAGGTCGACTCCTCCTGGAAGATCATGCCGATGGCGGGATGCGGTCCGCGCACCCGGTCCCCGGCCACCGTGACCGTGCCGGCATCGGCATCGAGCAGTCCGCCGATCATGTTGAACAAGGTCGACTTGCCGCAGCCGGACGGACCGATCACGCCGAGAAACTCCCCGGGTGAGACGTCGAGCGAAACCCGATCGACCGCGAGGACGGTGCCGTCCGGCGTCTCGAACCGCTTGACTATGTCCTCGACCACGAGGATGGCCTTGCCGGGCGCGAAAGCCCGTGCCGGCGCATCCAGACGGTCGATCGGCGCCGATACCGCCATCAGCGTCAGCTCGGCTCGGGTCGGAACGGGCGGCCGGCGCGATGGCACCAATTCTCCCAGGCGCGATTGATGCCGTAGGAGCCGGTGCGGGCCGCGACCTTGTCGACCTCGCCCGCGCTCAGGAACCTGACCTCGCCGGTGCGGGCGCACATGTCCATGGCCTGCTTCTGCAGCCGGGCATTCACCTCGAGGTAGACTGCGATGTAGACCGCGTGGCGGATGTTCCGGCCGGCGACGGTCGCGCCATGCCCGCGCATCAGCGCGGTTCCGCCTGCCCCGATCAGCTTGGCGAGGTCGCGACCCATCTCCATGCTCTCGACCAGCAGCGCGGTATCGCCGAAACGATCGTGCGAATCCCAGACCGGCACCTCGTGCCCGATCGAAGCCCCCATGTGGAAGATCGGCTTGATCCTCTTGCCGGTCACCCCGAAGGGAATGACGCTTTCGCTGTGGTTGTGCACCACGGACATCACGTCGGGGCGCGCCTCGTAGAGCGCGCCATGGATGAACCGCTCCAGATACGGCGCGCGGCCGCATGCATCGATCGGCGCGCCGTCGAGCGTGAACTCCATGATGTCCTCGCTCTCGATGCAGTCCGGCGCGCGCGATCGCGACAGCAGATAGCGCTGCGGATTGTCCGGATGCCGCACGCTGACGTGGCCGAAGGAGTCCACCACGCCTTCGCGCGCGAGAATGCGGTTTGCGGTCACGAGCTCCTCGATGAGGTCGTCGAGACGGGACATCGGCTCGCCGTCACAGGATGAAGCTGACCGAGCCGAGCGCCCCGAGCTCGTGCGCGTCGATGAGGACACGGCGCTCCTTGATCCGGAAGCTCTGGCCGGCGCGCGTGAGCACGTAGCGATAGGCGCCGACATATTCCCGGATTCGCTCGTAGCGCCGGAAACGGTAGCATACGAAATTGGCGGCGACGGTGACGAGATCGCCGTCGACGGCGATGATCCGCACGTTCGAGATCATGCGCCTGGTGCGCGACTTGGGATGCTCGGCGTGGCAATTGGGATCGAGGACACGGATGATCCTTTGCCGGATGCGCTCGCGATCATCCGCCACCAGAAACAGCGTGTTTCGATGGTCCCCGTCCGGCTGGTCGTTCGGGGGCACGTAATAGACGGCATCCTCGGTGAGCAGCGCCTCCCACTCCTCGAGCTTCCATTCATCGAGCAACGCCGCCTCGCGATAGAAGAAGTCCTCCACCTCGGCACGGGTGACCACTGCCGGAGCCTGCACCGTCATGGCTGCGCGCTCATCAGCTCGTTCCAGCGCCGCCAGAAGATGCGCAGGTGGTGCTCGTCGCTGTTGAGCTGCTCGTCCTCCTTGCCCATGCCGCGCGACATCTCCGACCAGCGGTCCTCCGCCCAGTTGGCAAGACCCTGCTGCACCAGCTCGAGAGCCTCGACGTCATCCGGCGTGGCAAAGCCGCCGGGGCCGTAAAAGGTGAGGAAGGCGTCGAGCCGCCGCGCGCGTGCGCTCTCGCCCTCCTCGACCGGACCCAGCGCCCAGGCGGTGACATGCATCCTGCCGACGCCTTCGGGATAGAACGTGCGCACGGTGACCGACGAGCCGTCGTTGATCACGAGATTGGGAAAGATCACCAGGTTGCGGTTGGTGTCGGCGACCCGGCATGCCCGCTCCCGGCCGAGCCGGGCGACGAGCTCGTCGCGGATGGCGTCGATCTCCGCTCTTGCCGCCTCGCCGTAGAGCGGAATCCATTTCGCCACCGGGCGGCCGCGGAAATTGACGTTGTCGGTCGTGAAATGGCCGTTGCCGAGCTCGACGGCCTTGCCCCGGGTCGGCAGCACCAGCCCCTCCTCCTTCGGCGGCTCGATCCTGACGCCGGAATTGGCCATGAAGTTGAGCCAGGTCGAATGGGTCGACGGCAAGTGATAGTCGTCGACGCTGTTCTCGACCATCAGCTTCCAGTTGGCGGCGACGTCGTATTCCTGCACGCCGGCGATGATCTCCATGCGACCGGACGGTGACTGATCGAGCACGAGATCGATGTAGTCCCTGGCACCGGCGAGATAGTCCCCGAGCGGCGGGGCGTTGCCGTCGAGGCACATGAACCAGAAGCCGCGATAGTCCTCGAACCGTGCCGGCCGTCGCAGGCCGTAGCTCTTCCGGTCGAGCCCGCCGGCATAGGCGTCCTCTCCCGGGACGCCGACCAGCGAGCCGTCGTTGCCGTAGGTCCAGCCGTGATAGAGGCACTGGAAGCGCCGCCGATTGCCTTCACGCTCGGTGCAGACGATCGCACCCCGATGCCGGCAGGTGTTGAACAGGCAACGAAAGTCGCCGGCCTGGTCGCGGCAGAATATCACCGGATGCCCCGCAACCTTGCGCGAGCGGAAATCACCGGGCTTCTTCAGCTCCGACGCATGGCCCACGTAGGTCCAGCAGCGTCCGAAGATTCGGGTCGTTTCCTTGCGCAGGATCTCGTCGGAAACGAGCACCTCGCGATCGAGCAGGAAGGTCTTCCGTTCGCGGTCGTCGACGATGTAGGAGCGGGCGGTCATCTGCTGAAGCCTTGCAGGCGAAAAGGAGCCTAACGTACATGCTCGCGCAAAACGCGGTCAATTCCGCCGCGGCCGCCCGCCCGGAGGGAGGCTTCGGTGCCTGCCTATTGCAGTTTTCCGCCGGACCGGTAAAGCACGTGCGGCAAAGAGCTTCCGCGGCGAGCACCTGAGCCATGGCAGAAACTTTCGTTCCCGTCTGCGCAGCCGTCGATCTGCCGCCCGGCAGCGTCAGGAGCTTCGAGGTCGGCGACGAACTGGTCGCGGTCTACAATATCGACGGCACCTTCTACGCTACCGAGGCGCGGTGCACCCACGCCACCGCCGATCTTGCCGACGGCATCCTCGAGGGTGATGTCATCGAGTGCAGCCTCCATTTCGGCGCCTTCCACGTCCCCACCGGGAAGGCGGTGCAGGCCCCCTGCTTCGTCGACCTCAAGACCTTCCGGACCGAGGTGAAGGACGGGCAGGTGCTCGTGGACCTTTCGCAACCGGCAGCAGCAGCCGCGTAGGCATGCGCGGCTCCTGCCCGGCGTCATGCTCCTTCGCCTGGCAACCTTGCACACCTAGCCCAACTTGAGCAGAATCGATACCCTGATATAGACAAATCAATGGCTTAGC
>DASXAP010000002.1:0-6658 GCA_036406655.1 Xanthobacteraceae bacterium
AATCCTCGGCAATGTGCAACTCACTCGACGGCTCGCACAGCCGCGCGCTGACCAGCAATGCTGCCATCTTTGCCCAGCTAATGCGCTCCTTCCCGATCGGCAGAAGCTGCTCGCAGAGATGCTCCAGACCGGTCCCGCGCCACAAAGCAAGCGCCAGGTAGACATCTCCGAACCGAAGCGAGCGCTCGACGCGAATCCCCTTGAGCCGTACCGGAACCGTCAGCTGCCCGCTACCGTCGTTGAACAGCTGTGCTTGCTCTGGGCTCCCGATCAGCCGTTGCGCAAGATCGCGCGCTCGAAGACGCCCGAGCTCGTCGAGCTCACCAAGTTGCGCCACCGTCTGTTGGATCACACGCCGGCCGAGGCGTACGCTGCGCACCAAGCACCAATAGCGGTGGACCTTTCCGTCTTTCTTGCGAATCGTGTGGCGCAGGTACATGCGCCATCAGAACGACCCTGCAGCAAAAGAAAATAACCTAGGTCGTCACTACACGCCCAAATCGGGCTCCCGCGCCCCCTAACCCTTTGATCCGACTCGCCTCAGAAATCGTGAAATCGTAAAAATCACCCCCTAACTGCTCAAGTTGGGTTAGGCCGCGTTTCGGTCGGATTGGTGGTGCGGTTGCGCGCGGCGGGTGAGGGGGACCCCCGATCCTTCTTCGTCGTGGTGCGGCGGTTCGAGGAATGGCGGGCAGGGCGGAAAGAGCTGGCCGCCAAGCCGGCACCGGTCGAATGACCACGGCCTGTCGCGGTCCGAAAATCATTCCAGACGGAATCCCTTGCCGCGCACGAAGGCGCCGAAGTCGGCGCGCAGCGGCTCGGCGTATTGCCGCGCCTTGTCCTCGGACCAGCCGTAGAAGGGCGCATTGCCCCAGCGCTGCGGGTCGCGTTGCCCGGCATACGGCCGAGCAGCGGCCCGGCGACGGTCATAGCGGTCGATCTCGGCCGCCAGGCTTGCGTCCTCGTGGCGATCGTGGTGCACGGTCGCGCCCAGCCCTAGCCGCGGCGTGATCCGGCCTTCCGCCGCCGGCCATCCCAGGCACAGTCCCGCGACCGGGATGACCCGGTCCGGCAGCTGCAGCAGCGTGCTCAGCAACGCCGCATGATCGCGGATGGCACTGATCGGGCATGCGCCGAGCCCGACCGCCGCGGCCGCCCGCAGGAAGGTTGCGAGCACGATCGCGCAGTCCACCACCGCGTTGAAGAACAGATCGAGATGATCGTTGGGGAACGGCTTGCCGCGCATTTGCGCAAGCCGCGGCAGGCGGCGGCCGTTGGCCAGGAACACGAGAAACACCGGCGCTTGCTCGATCCACGGCATATCGGGGATCGCCGCCGCGATCGTGCTGCGCAGCGTCCCGTCGCCCACCACCACGATGTCGCTCTGCTGCAGATCGCTCTTCGACGGCGCGCTGAGCGCGCAGGCGCAAAGCAGCCGCAGCAGCTCCGGCGCGACCGCGCGATCGAGATAGCGGCGATGGCTGCGATGGCCGGCGATGCCGGCGAGCTCGGACAGGCCGGGCAGGCTCGGATCGACGCTCAGGGATTCGCCGAATCTCTCCGCAAGCATTTGCTGCAGGACTTTCGCTTCGGTATGGCCGCTCATGATGCTCCTTCCGCTTCGGCTGGACGAGCCGGGCTCGCGCTCATAGTCTCCAGCCTGCCACAGCCGAAAGGGCCGAGCGATGGACACGCCCGGGTTGCTCGTCGCGCCGCTGACGCCGTTTTCCGCCGACCTCCGGATCGATGAGCGCGCGCTCAGCCGGCAGATCGACTATGTGGTCGAGGACTGCCGCGCGACGATGGTGGTGGCCGCCGGGGTCGAGACCCAGGAATACACCTATCTGAGCCTCGAAGACCGCAAGCGGCTGATCCGCCGCACGATCGAGCTGGTCGGGGGGCGGGCGCCGGTGATGGTCGGCATCTCGCACCCCTCGTTCAGGACCGCGGTCGAGCTTGCGCATCATGCGGAACGGCTCGGCGCCGCCGCGCTGCAGCTCCTGGCGCCGCTGCGGCCGTTCGCCGGGGCGCCGAGCCAGGCGGACCTGATCGGGTATTTCGAGGCGGTGGGGAGGGAGACGAGCCTGCCGATCACGCTCTACCTCAATCCCGGCCCGGGCGCCGATGTCTCGATCCCCGACACCGTCGCACTCGCGAGGCTCCCGCGCGTAGCGTTCATCAAGGAAAGCTCGCGCGATCTCGCGCGCGTGTCGCGCCTGATCGTGGAGATCGACCGCGCCGGACATGCCCGCTATTTCACCACGATGCAGATGCTGCTGATAACGCTGCTGCTGGGCGGCTCCGGCGCCACAATGCCGCCGCCGGCGGCGGAGATCGCCCGCCATCTCATCGACGCGTTTGCGGCAGGCGACTACCAGCGCGCAGCGGCGCTGCAGCTGCAGTTCGCGCTGTTCCCCGCCAGATGGATGCATCGCGGGCTCGCCCCGGTGATGAAGAAGGCGATGCAGCTGATCGGGGTGTCGGCCGGCGAGCCCTATCCGCCATATGTCTCGCTCTCCGGCGAAGAGACGGCTGCGCTCAGGGAGCTGCTCGCAACGACCGTGCTGAGCGGTCGCTTGCCCGCGAGCGCCGCGGCATGAATGCAGAGCAGCGCCGCGCCGGGCGCGTGTGCGGAGGGCGTCAGCCCAGCGGCCCCTGCAACAGCTGATCGGCGTCGCTGTCGGGCGCTGCCGGGATGGTCTCCGGCCACTCCGTCGTGACGATAGCTGACAACCTGCATGCCGATGCTCATGAGCGTGCTGGACGGATCGAGCCCGAGCTCTGCGCGCAACGCCAGCGGGAACAGGCCGATGCTGTGATGCTCGGTGCCGCAGCGGAGATAGACGCAGCGATGCCCGTGGTGCCGCACCTCCTCCGTCCTGGCGAGGGAAGATACGTCCTCGTTCACGGCGACGGCAAATGTGCAGAATGTCAGTCAGGCATTCCGTTGCCGGGCCGCCCGGGCTGCACAAGAATCTCTCGCAAGGGCCTCGGCGAAGCTGCTAAGGAACACACGCCTGCCGCGCCGGGGTGGCTCGTCAGGCGGTGCAAGGCGCATCCCGAGAGAACGTGGCGCCATCGGCATCACGGCTGAACAGACCCGTGGGGAGAGCAAGATGAAGCTGATCTACTTCGACGACTACAAGCTGGGCGTGCTCAAGGGCGAGGCGGTGGTCGACGTCTCGTCACTCGTGCAGGCGATCCCCCATACCGGTCCGCACGACCTGATCAGCGGGTTGATCGAGCAGTTCTCGGAATACCGCGGGCGGCTCGCCGAGGCGGCTTCGCGCGGCAGCGGCATTCCTCTCGCCGGTCTGCGCATCCGTCCGCCGTTGCCGCGGCCCGTCAACATCGATTGCATGGCGGTGAATTACATGGAGGACGGCACCCGCACCGAGCCGGCGCCGATCAACGCCTTCCACAAGTCGCCGAGCGCGGTGATCGGTCACGGCGAGACCATGGTCTTGCCCGACGTCCCCGCGACCATCTTCGAAGGCGAAGCGGAGGTGGCGGTGGTGATCGGCAAGCGGGCGAGGAACGTCAGGGCCGCCGACGCGATGAGCTACGTGTTCGGATACATGAACTTCATCGACGGCTCGGCGCGCGGGCTCCCGCCGCCCGGCAACGTCTTTTATCAGATGAAGTCGCGCGACACCTTTGCGCCGATCGGTCCGTATCTGGTCACCGCCGACGAGATCCCCGATCCGCAACGGCTGCAGGTGCGGCTGTGGGTCAACGGCACCCTCAAGCAGAATTTCAACACCAGCGACATGGCGCACAAGATTCCCCGCTGCATCGAGTGGGTGACCTCCATTCACACCCTCGAGCCGGGCGACGTGCTGGCGACAGGCACCAACCATCGCGGCCTGAGCGCGTTCCAGGACGGCGACGTCATCGAGCTCGAGAGCGAGGGCCTGGGGCGGCTGCGAATCAACGTGCGCGACGAGCTCAAACGCAGCTGGAGCCGGGAGACGCGGCTCGACATGCAGAACCGCGGAGCCAAGGAGGTGACCACGCCGCAGCTGGCCGGCAGGTATGCCGTAGCTCCGGCGAAGGTCTGAAAATCATCCCACGGCGCAATTAAAGCGCGTTCCGGTCGAATCGACGCCCATCCACGCCTTTGCGCGGGCACAAGACGTGGATGCCCGGCATAAAGCCGGGCATGACGAAGCGCATATGCAATCGCCCTGCCCTGGAAGGGGAGGGTGACGCTCGTCGAAAGCACTCGTGGGTCAAACTCACCGAAACGCTCTAATGCGTGACGACGTGATCGGGGCCGTCGGCGTTGGGCGACCGCGCACCTCTGTGCGGATTGCATCAGGCGTCGCGGCATGCGTGGGCACCTGAGAGGAAAAGCTCTCCTCATCAGGCCGGGCTTGTTTCTGT
Organism: Xanthobacteraceae bacterium; assembly: GCA_036406655.1. Classification (GTDB taxonomy): domain Bacteria; phylum Pseudomonadota; class Alphaproteobacteria; order Rhizobiales; family Xanthobacteraceae; genus VAZQ01. Next base: position 4,387 of record DASXAP010000002.1, read on the forward strand.
GCTTGTCCCGGCCATCCCGATTCCCAATCCAGGACGGTGCCATTTTGCATCAGGGATCGCCGGGACAGGCCCGGCGACCGCTGCACGAGAGGAAATCGGATCGCAAAATGCGGTTGTCATCCGCATGGAGCGGTGCACTCCGTTACTCTGCACCCATATGCATCAATCTAGTAGCTCGCGACCTGATCGATTTCGCTACTCAGCTGCCGGGTGATGGCTTTTCGCGGTGTGCGGGTCGAATCGCGATGTTGCTGCTCGATGCATAAACCGATCTATAACTTCCGATTTCATATACTTTTGCTTGCGAGTCCCTGCTAACTCTATATTGTGCTCGAGTCGATCATGACGATAGGCGAACCGCCTGCAACGGACAGAGACGAACATGGCCAAAAAGCGCACTGCAGCAAAGCGACGAATTAGCCGTCGAGCCTGGACCAGGAACGATTTTCAGGAGCTCAAGAAACATTCCAAATCGAAGACACCGGTAGTCACAATCTCCCGCCAGATGAAGCGCACCCCGGGCGCGCTGCGTCAGCAGGCGCGCAAGCTCGGCATCCGCCTGGGACATCGGCGGTAGCCTCCCTCCCTTGATGCTTGTCGCGGGCGCAGGCTGCTCCTCCCGAGGAGGCAAGGCGAGCCACCCCGATGAGGCCGCCGGCTTCCACGGCTGCTGAACAGGAGCGAATTGCCGCCACCGGTGCGGCCGTGGATCAATTCGACGGATGGTCCGGACTGATCCCGGGGGAGCCGGCCGGAAGATCAGCGGCCGGGCGATGCGGCGACGACCGGGCGGCTTCCTGGACGCGCTCGGCAGCCTGCGCGATCTCCTGCAGATAAGGACGCACGATCCGGCCGAGCGTCGTCAGTCCGACCGGTCGGCGCTGAAACAGCGCGCCGCCGAGATGGCGCTCCAGCGCGCCGATCGCGTTGGTCAGCGAAGGCTGCGACACGCCGGACCGGTGCGCTGCGCGAGTGAAATTGAGCTCCTCGCACAGCGCCAGAAAGTACCGGATCTGGTGCATTTGCATGGATATGGCCTCCCGTCCGCTGCCGAGTGCAGCGGATGGAAGCCTAGGGCGGCTGGGGCAAGGGCGATGTGACCTAGGTCACATTCGTAGCGAAGATGCGGGCCAGAGCAGCCGCCGGCCGCATCCGTTCACGACGACAGGGTGCGCAGGTTGAAGGCCTTGACCGGCCGGCGGAAGCCCTTGAGCTCGAGCTCACCGACGAGTTCGAGCTCGGCGTGCTGCTCGAGCGCGGCCTGAACCTTCGGATCGATGAGGATCTGGCCGTTGCGGGCGTGATCGCACAGCCGCGAGGCGAGGTTGGCGACCGTGCCGGTGGCGGAATACTGGAACCGGCCCTCGAAGCCGATGCAGCCCATCGTGGCAAAACCGTGCGCGATGCCGACGCCGAAACCGAGCTCGTGCCCTCGGCTGCGCCAGCCGCAGGCGAGCTTTGCGATCGCCTCGCGCATCTCGACTGCCATGCGTGCCGCGCGCAGGCACGGATCGGGACAGGGCAGCGGATCGTTGAACAGCACCAGCAGCCCGTCGCCTGCGAAGCGCTCGACGGTGCCCTCGAACCTGTTGATCAGCGTGCCGAGCGTATCGTGATATTCGCGGAGCACCGTGATGACGTCCTCGGGCTCCGCGGCCTCGGAAAATCCGGTGAACCCTCGCAGGTCGCAGAACACCACGCTCACCTCGCGGCGATGGCTCTCCAGGATGCGCTCGTCGCCGGAGGCGACCAGCTGTGCCACTTGCGGGGACAGGAAACGCCGCAGGCGTCCCACTCGCTCGATCTCCGCAACCTGCTCCTTCACCCGCTGCTCCAGCCGACGGTTCCAGCTGGCGAGCTCGGCGGCTTGCGCCTGCACCTGATCGTGCAGCGCCTTGACGCGCAGCACCGATTTGACCCGGGCAACCAGCGCGGTCTGGTCGAGCGGCTTGGTCAGGTATTCGTCGGCCCCGGCATCGAGGCCCGCGACGATGTCCCTGGTGTCGGATTTCGCCGTCACCAGGATGACCGGGAGAAAATCGGAGGCGCAGTCGCGCTTGAGACGGCGGCACGCCTCGACCCCGTCGAGGTTCGGCATCATCACGTCGAGCAGCACCAGGTCGGGACGATGCTGTGCCACTGCGACCAGCGCCTGCTCCCCGTCCCCGGCCTCCACCGTCTCGTAGCCGTGAACCTTCAGCCGGGTCGCGACGATGTCGCGATTGGTCTCGTTGTCGTCGACGACCAGGATACGCGGAGGATCGTGCATGCT
>DASXAP010000003.1:0-2235 GCA_036406655.1 Xanthobacteraceae bacterium
GGCACCGAGCGCGGGGTGGGAGAAGGCATGCGCGCCTCCGGCGTGCCGCGCAGCGAGATTTTCCTGACCACCAAGGTGTCGCACGAGAATCTGCACCGCGACGACTTCGCCCGCTCGCTGGAGGAGAGCCTCGCTGCGCTCGGCGTCGATTTCGTCGACCTGCTGCTGGTGCACTGGCCGAATCCGGAGATACCCCTGCGCGAGTCGATCGCTGCGCTGGCCAAGGCCAAGCGGGAGGGCCTCGCCCGGCACATCGGCGTGGCGAATTTCAACATCGCGCTGCTCGACGAGGCCATCCGCCTCTGTCCGGAGCCGCTCGTGACTTTGCAAGCCGAGTATCACGCCCGCCTCGATCAGAGCCGGCTCCTCGAGGCGTGTCGCCGGCGCGGACTGATCTTCACTGCGTATTGCCCGCTCGGTCGCGGGCGACTGCTACGCGAGCCGCTGCTCGCGGAGATCGCTGCGCGCCGGCACAGGACGGCCGCGCAGATCGCGCTGCGATGGCTGGTTCAGCAGGGCAACATCGTGCCGATACCGCGGTCGTCGAATCCCGCCCGCATGGCGGAAAATCTCCGCGTGTTCGACTTCTCGCTGAGCGAGGCCGAGATGCGGCAGATCGCTGCACTCGAGCGGCCGGACGGCCGCATCGCCGATCCCGCAGGCCGAGCGCCGGCGTGGGACTGAGCGGCGGCGCGCACGCGATCCCGGTGCGCAGGCAGGAGCAGGCCGTGCCCGAGACGCCGAAATATTTCACGTATTTCCCCGGCAACTACCGCGGGTCCGTGAGCAATCCGCAGCAAAGCAGTCCTTACTCGATCACCTCGTCGGCGCGCGCGAGGAGCGTTGGCGGCACCGTGAGGCGGAGCGCGTCAGCCGTCTTGAGGTTGATGACGAGCTCCAGCTTGGTCGGCGCCTGCACCGGCAAATCGGCCGGTCTCTCGCCCTTGAGAATGCGATCCACGTACGCGGCAGCGCGCCGAAACTGGTCCACGAAATTGGGTCCATAGGCGAGCAAGCCGCCACCGGTGGCGTAAAACCTCGAATTGTAGACAGCAGGCAATCCGTGTCGAGCGGCCAGCCTGATGATGAGCTCGCGGTGCACCGAGGCCGCGGGGCTGCCGGTCACGATCAGCCCGCTGTTCGAGACCTGCGCAAACGTCGTGATGTCGCGCTCGATCTCGCCTGCTGCCCGCACATCAACAGGGCGCACATCCACGCCGAGTACCGGTGCCACGGCCTGGATTGCGCCGAACTGACCGGGGCCGGCCGCTATGGCCGATTCCCGAAGCACCGCCGCGTGCTTTACCTGCGGCGCAATCTCCTTGAGCAGCTCCAGCCATTTGCCGCTCATGGCATATTCGAAGTTCGTGACGCCGGTCACGTTTCCGCCCGGGCGTGCGAGGCTCTGGACATAGCCGGCGCCGACCGGGTCGGCGACCAGCGTGAACACGATTGGAATCGTGCGGGTCTCCTGCAGCAGCGGCGCAACGGCCGCGCTGGAATGGGCGAGGATGACCTCGGGGGCGAGCGCGACCATCTCGGCCGCGTGCTTGCGCATGGTTTCGGCATTGCCGTCGCTCCAGCGATAGTCGATCCGGAGATTTCGGCCGACGCTCCAGCCTGATTGCTCGAGACCCTGCGCAAATGCCGCGAGGCGGGCTTGTGATTCCGAATCGCCGGCCCTGAGACCCATTAGCACGCCGACGTGACGCGCCCGATCGCGTTGCTGGCCGCGGGCAGCGAGCGGGAATGACGCCGCACCGCCGAGCACAGCGATGAATTCGCGCCGTCTCAAATCATTGAAGCGCATGTGCCACCCCAGTTCGAGGGACGCATTGCCTCGCATGCCGTGGCCAGGGCGGTCTGTGATCTACGTCACAGAGAGAGGAAGCGGCGTCAGCTCGCCGCGACCAGCCGCAGAGCCGGGCTGGGCCGGGGCGCCGGCGCAGCGGCCGGTGCATAGAGCCCGCGCCGGTCCGGTACCGGCTTCAGGCTCTCGGTGAGCCCGATCACCGTCTCGGCGGCGCCGAGCACGAGATAGCCGTCGCGCTCGAGCAGTCGCGCCATTCGATCGAGCACGCCGATCTTGGTCTGCCGATCGAAATAGATCAGCACGTTGCGGCAGAACACGATGTCGAACATGCCCAGATGGCCGAAGTCGCCGATCAGGTTCAGCGTCCGGAACTTGACCATCGCGCGAAGCTCAGGCGCGATCTGCCAGCTGTCGCCCACCTG
>DASXAP010000004.1:0-10092 GCA_036406655.1 Xanthobacteraceae bacterium
ACGAGCAATCCGATGGTCGAATAGAGCCGGCTGAGCCGCGCCAGCAAAGGACGAGCGAGCTTTGCGGCCGACACGAGTGTAGCCTCATTCCGATGCATCATGTGAATTCACGCGGTTCTGGTGCGCGCGGTAACGTCCGCGCCGCCATCTCCACGTCGTGCTGAAGCAGCGCCTCAAAGTAGCGCTCCAGACGCAACATGTCCTGGGTATCTTCAAAGCGATGGCGCCATCGCGGGCGCGGCAGTGTGATGTCGACGATTTCCTTGATCGTGCCCGGACGCGCCGACATCACTGCAACCCGGTCAGACAGAAGTATCGCTTCGCGGATATCGTGCGTCACGAACAGCGTCGTGTGGCCGGACGTTTCGTGAATGCGCAACAGCTCGTGCTGCATGACCCGGCGGGTTTGCGCATCGAGCGCGCCGAACGGCTCGTCCATCAGCAGGATTTTCGGATTGTTCGCGAGGCAGGCGGCGATCGATACGCGCTGCTTCATGCCGCCTGACAACTCATTCGGACGAAACTGCTCGAAGCCCGTCAAGCCCACGAGCTTGAGCAGTTCGCCCACCTCGCGGTCGAGATCGGCCTGCCGGCGCCGGCCGGCCGCCTTGAGCTTCAATCCGAACAGGATGTTGTCCGCCACCGACAGCCAAGGATAAAGCGCGGGTTCCTGGAACACAAAGCCGCGGTCGCGGCCGGCTCCGGAGATCGGGCAGCCCTCCAGAAGGATCCGGCCCGACGATGCCGGAATAAGGCCGCCGAAAATGTACAGCAGCGTGCTCTTGCCGCACCCGCTCGGTCCGAGCAGCGCCATGAACTCGCCGGGACGCACGTGGAGATCGACATTCTCCAGGGCCTTCGCCTCAACGCCGCGCCGAGAAAACCACTTCTCGACGTTGCAGGCCTGGATCATCGGAGTTTGCATGAACCACAAATTTCGCTCGGAGCCTCGGAGTCAGGCGGGGATTTGGTTGATTCATCATATCACTGATAAATCGCGGCCAAAGTGGCAGTTCTCGGGTGCGACATCGGAATGGTGCGCGAGAGCGTGGCGCCTTGAACCCGAGCCGTTCAAATATCGAGCGTCGATGGCCGAAACAATGCTGGGATTGTAGGAGGTCGATGGCGGCCAGCATGATTTCGACCTGCACGCGAGGCGCGACGCGGAGCGCGATCAGAATCTGACGGATCAAAGCTTCAGGGTATTGGTTTTCGGAGCAACGAAATCGATCGGAATCCGGACGGCGTGCTGACGCTCATCGATTTTGCGCAATCCCCACCCGGCCTCGCTGCGCTGGCCATCCTCCCCTTCGGGGAGGGATGACGCCCCGATTCAAAGCGTCAAGATCACCGCGCAGGGTTACCAGGTCTAACCACGGCGCGTCGTTTTCGGCTCGGCATCGAGGCGCACGATCCAGCCCTCCAGCCCCGGCTTGGCGGCGGGGTAGCTGCCGAGCACCAGGGGGTCGTGGCCCGGCACGATGTGATCGGGCGACGAGGCAAGCTTCCGCAAGGTGTCGTAGCCCTCGGCCACCTCGTGCACGTTGTAGGTGAGCGGGAATATGCGCCCGCTGTCGAGATGCTCGTAGAGATGGGCGGCGTCGGCCGCCAGCACCACATGGCCGCGCCGCGTCTTCACCCGGACGCTCTGCAGCCCCTTGGAGTGGCCGCCGATGCGGTGGACCGTCACGCCCGGCACGATCTCGTCGCTCCCGTCGTGGAACGCGAGCCGCCCGGCATAGAGCTTGCGCACCATGGCGATGACGTCGTCGACCTCGAACGGCAGGCGCAGCGCGCCGTGGCACATGGAGCGGCCGGTAGCATAGGCCATCTCCAGGTCCTGGAGGTGATAGCGCGCGCGCGGAAACAGCTCGTAATTGCCGACGTGGTCGTAATGCATGTGGCTGACGATCACGGTCTCGACCGCGCCCGGGTCGATGCCGATCGCCTTGAGCCCGTCGCCGACCGGCTTGATCAGCTCGCGCTGGCGCTTTCTGCCCATGGCTGCGTCGAAGCCGGTATCGAGCACGATCGTGCCGCTGCGCGCGACGATCGCCCAGACATAGAAGTCGAGCGGCTGCAGCACGTCGTGGGGATCGCCGCCGATGAAGTTTTCCGCGGCCTTGCGGTCGTGATGGCCGTAGCGGATCGCATAGACCTCGTGGATGTCGTCAGTCATGCTGGACCTTCGGTTGGTCGTGACCGGTGCGGCCGTCCCTGCACCGAGCCGTTGCGGCATCGCAATCGCGAGGCCCGGGGCCGCAACCGTACCTGCGCATGCTTTTGCCGCCCCGCCGCCCCTCCATGTCGGGTCAGGGCTTGCTTGCCCGGCGTGCGCGCACCTCGACGCCGGCGCGCCGCTCGATCGGCTGCACCACCGTGGTGACGTCCTTGTCCGGGCCGACCTCCCTGCACGTGAGCTCGAGCGCGCGCGCCACCGCCTCGGCGATGTGCATCGGCACGCCGAGCGCGCTCGCCTCCGCCAGCGCGAGCCCGACGTCCTTCATCATCAGCCCGCTGGTGAAGCCGAGGTCGAACGTGCCGGGCAGCACCCGTCTGGGAAACTTGTCCTCGGTCGCGGTGTTGCGGCCGCTGCCGGCATTGATCACGTCGAGCATGATGCTCGGATCGAGCCCGGCCTTGACCCCCATGACCATCGCCTCCGCGGTGGCCGCCATCGCCGTTGCCGAGAGGAAATTGTTGCAGAGCTTCATGGTCTGCCCGGCGCCCGGCCGCTCGCCGATGAAGAACACCCTGCCGATCACCTTGAGCGCCGGCTCGACCACCGCGATCTCGGCAGGCGGCCCCGAGACCATCACCGCCAGCGTGCCCTTCTCGGCGCCGTTCACTCCCCCGCTCACCGGTGAATCGATCTGCACGATGTCGCGCTCCCCGAGCCGCTCGAAAATCCGCCGCGCCATCACCGAGCCGGTGGTCGACAGGTCGACGAAGCGGCGCACCCGATTGCCTTCGATCAGCCCCCCTGCTCCCGCCGCGACCGCGAGCACGACGTCGGGCGTGGGCAGGCTCGCCAGCACGGTCTCGACGCGATCGGCAACCTCGCGCACCGAGCCTGCCCGCTCGGCTCCCAGGGCCGCCAGCCGCTCGACCGGCTCCGGCCGCGTATCGTAGGCGGTCAGCCGGTGACCCGCCGCGAGCAGACGGCGGGCCATCGGGAAGCCCATGTTGCCCAGGCCGATGAAGCCGATATCCATGCGCCGCCCTTTCCCTCGCCGTCTCACACCGGTCGCATCGAATGAGCCGTCACCTGAGCGTGGCGATGTAGGCGGCAATATCCGCCGCTTCCTTCCGCGACAGATGCATGTCCGGCATTTTCGGGTGCGGATTCATCAGGAACACGGCGGTCTTGCCGGCATCGAAATCGGGCCGCCCGGCTATGCTGGCGAACGGCGGGGCCTCGCTGGTTGCCCGCCGCTGATTGGCGGCGACGACATGGCAGGAGGAGCACCAGCGCCGGGCGATCCGCTGGCCATGGTCGGCGTCCGCCGCGAATGCGGGGGCCTGTCCGAGCCACCCGGCAAGCGCGAGCCAAGCTCCGGTGCAGGCGCATCTCATCGCTGGTCGCATCGGCAACGCTCCGCATCATTTCGGCGAAATTATCATCATCTGCGGCAGGATCGGCAATGGGATCAAGAAGGCGGGATCAAGAGGGCGAGGCGCAGGCTCAGGCGAATCTCGGAAACAGCACGGCCGCGTTGCCGCGGTCGATCGCCGCCCGGCGGGCATCGGCAAGAAAGCCGGACTCGTAGCTCCGCATGGCCTCGGCGATCACCGCCGGATTGGCGAAGGGATAATCGGTGCCGAACACGATCCGCTCCGGGCGCGCCACCCGATCCAGTGCGCCGAAGGTCTGCTCGCCCGGCGAAAGCGCGTTGTCGTACCAGAAATGGGCAAGCCCGGCGAGCACCTGCCCGGGCGCGAGCCGCGGCAGCCGCGGGTCGATCATCGGCGCCACCGACAGCCGCCAGGCGAAATAGGGCACCAGCCCCCCGGCGTGCGGCAGAATGAATTGCACGCGCGGGAAGCGGGTGATCGCGCCTGAGAAGACGAGGTTCACCACCGCGCGCGTCGTGTCGAACAGGTATTCCATCATGAAGGCCGGCCAGGGCAGCGCGAGGCCCTTGCTCGAGGGATGCAGGCCGGGATGCACGAACACCACGGCGCCGCGCGCGTTCAAGGCCTCCAGCACCGGGTCGAACCAGGTATCGCCGAGGAATCGCTCGCCATAGCTCGCGAACAGCGAGACGCCGTCGAAGGCGAGCTCATCGAGGCAGTGATCGATCTCGTCGATGGCGGCTTGCGGGCTCCCCATCGGCACGGTGGCGAAGGCGCCGAAGCGTCTCGGCCATTGAGCGACGAGCCCGGCCGCGTAGTCGTTGCATTTGCGTGCCAGCGCCAGCGCGCTTTCCCGGGTGCCGAAGCCGACGCCGGGCTGCGCCAGCGAGGTGAGCGCGACCTCGATCCCGAATCGGTCCATGACCTCGAGGGCGAGCTGCGGCGTCCAGTCCGGGTAGCGGCCGATCGCGGGCCCGCGCCCGGCGGCATACACGGCCTCGCTGTAGAAGGGTGGAATGTGATGGAAGTGGACGTCGATCCGCCGCGGTGACGGCATGGTCGCCTCGCAGATTGAGCGAGCAAGTCTAGAGCATGCTCCGATCTGATCGAATTAGAACGTCGTCATGGCCGGGCTTGTCCCGGCCATCCACGGCTTTTTGCCCATTGAAGACGTGGATGCGCGGGACGAGCCCGCGCATGACGAGCGGCATCGGCTCTAACAGGTCCGCTCATTGTCGACGTCCATGCGCAGGGGCTCGTCCCGGCGATCCCGTTTCAGGAAGGAGATGGCCGGCGCAAGGCCGGCCATGACTGTCCGAGTGATCCTCGCCGGCGCGTGTTGAATTTTGCAGGGGCCCGTGCCTCTATGCGGTGACATTCGGGAGCAGCGTCGTGCCCTGGCTCGAGGCGAACGGCATCAGCGTGCATTTTCAGCTCGCCGGCCATGGCCCCTCGGTCGTGCTGCTGCATGAGATGGGCGGCACCCTCGACAGCTGGGACGGCATCGCCCCGCCGCTGAGCCGGCGTTTCCGGGTGCTGCGCTATGACCAGCGCGGCTCCGGATTGAGCGAGAAGGTCCGCAGGATCACCACGGAGATTCTCGTCGCCGATCTGGAAGCGGTGCTGCAGGAAACCGGGCTTCCGCCGCCCTTTCATTTCGTCACCGTCGCCGCTGCGACCATGCAGGCGCTGATCTACATGTCGCGGCATCCCGAGCGGATCGGGAGCTTCGTGCTGTGCAACCCGTTCACCGGCGCGGATCCGAGCCGTGTCGCCGCGCTGAAGGAGCGCGCGGCGCTCGCCGAGCGCGAGGGGCTGCGCGCCGCGCTTCCCGCGACGCTCGCCAACTCCTGGCCGGCCGAGATCGGTCCCGCCGGCGCCTATGCAAGCTACCGCGGCCGCTATCTGGCGCACGATCCGGTCTGCTTCGCCGCGCTCAACCGCTCGATCGCGGCGCCCGATGTCGCCCATCTCGCGAGCGAGATCGAGTGCCCCACCATGGTGGTCGCCGGCCGGTTCGACAAGGTGCGTCCGCCGGCCGCGAGCGAGCAGTTCGCGCGAGCCATTCCCGGCGCCCGCTTCGAGCTGATCGACGCCGTGCACATGATGCCGGCCCAGGCGCCGGGGCCGCTGCTGGCGCTGATCGAGGATTTCCTCGACCCGCGGTCGGGGACGAGGCTGCAACAACGCACGGGCTGAGGAATGCAGATCAAGGCCAACGGAATCACCTTCAACTGCCGCCTCGATGGGGGCGAGGGCGCGCCCTGGCTCGTCTTCAGCAATTCGCTCAGCACCAATCTCGGCATGTGGGACGAGCAGGCGCGCGAGCTCGGCGGCGCTTCGCACATCCTCCGCTACGATCAACGCGGGCACGGTGCGACCGAGGCGCCGCCGGGGCGCTACAGCTTCGACCTGCTCATCGCCGACGCGGTCGCGCTGATGGACGCGATGGGCATCGGCAAGGCGAGCTTCGCCGGACTGTCGATGGGCGGGGTGACCGCGCTCGGCCTCGCCCAGCAGCATCCCGATCGGCTCGATCGGGTGATCGTCTGCGATTCCCCCTGCCAGTCCACGCCGACGAGCGCCCAGCAATGGGAGGAGCGCATTCTCGTGGCGCAGAAGCAGGGCATGGAGCCGCTGGTCGAGCCCACGATCGGACGCTGGTTTCCGCCGGAGATAATCAAGGCCAATCCGCCCTACCTCGCCAGGGTGCGGCAGATGGTGCGCTCAACCCCGGTCAACGGCTTCGTCGGCTGCGCGGCCGCGCTCGCCGACCACAACTATGCCGCGGCGGTCGGCACGGTGACCCGCCCGGTGCTGTTCATGGCCGGGGAGAAGGACGGCGTCACTCCCATTGCCATGCGCAAGCTGAGCGCGGCGCTGCCCGGCTCGCGCTATGTCGAGCTTCCCGGCGCCGGGCACATCTCCAACCTCGACCAGCCGCAGGCCTTCACCGAGGTCGTCCGGGATTTCCTGCGCTAGCGTCAACGAGCGGCGCGCGTGCGCGGCCTGCCTGCCCGGCGCAGGTCCGGCGCGAGCTCGCGCTCTGGCAAAACCGGCATGCGTTGGGCATACTTCAAGGAAACGCGCTGCAGGTATCGAGGAGAAGAGGGCATGGCCACCGTGACGATGAAGGCTCCCGCCCCGGGCGGGATATCGAGCAAGGCCCGCGAGCTGATGGAGGAGATCAACGTCGAGGCGGGCAGGCACAACATCTGGGTGCGGACGCAGGCGAATGCGCCGGCGCAGCGCCCGTGGTTCAGCCAGACCGGGGGCGAAGGCTCGGGACAGCTCGCTTCCGGCCGCGTCGCCGTCAACCAGATGAAGACCGTTCCCCACATCTGGCGGTGGAAGGAATACAGCCCCTATCTGCACCGGATTTCCGAGATCGCCCGCAAGGCCGACGTGTCGCCGATCGAGTTTGCCGACCGGCAGAGCATCCTGCTGCTCAATCCCGGGCTGAACGGAAGGCTGCAGGTCACCAACACCATCCGCTGCGCGATCTCGATCTACAACCCGGGCGACGTCGCGCCGGTGCACCTGCATTCCCCGAATGCCAGCCGCACCATCCTCTCCGATGAGGGCGGCTATACCGTCGTCGAGGGCGAGCGCTGCACCGCCAATCGCGGCGACCTGATCCTCACCCCGAACGGCACCTGGCACGACCACGGCAACGATTCGCAGGAGCCGGTGATCTGGATCGACACCCTCGACTGGCCGCTGATGGAATTCCTCGATGCCGCCTGGGTCGACCATGACATGCCGGGCGCGCAGGGCAACCGGAATGTGCAACCGGTCACCTGCGGAGAAGGCTATTCACGCAGGCTCTACGGCCATGGCGGCATCAAGCCCGCCTTCGTCGATCACCAGCGCGGCGTCGGCCGGGCGCCGGCCCCGCTGTTCCACTATCGCGGTGCCGACGTGGGCGAGATGCTGCGCAGCCTGCGCAACGAGAAGGGCGACCCCTACGAAGGCATCAAGGTCGAGTTCGTCAACCCCGTCACCGGCGAGCCTGTGTTCAAGACGCTCGATTACGCGGCGCAGCTGCTGCGGCCGGGCGAGGAGACCGAGTCCAAGCGCGAGACCGCCGGCACCTATTACGTGGTGATCGAAGGCAGCGGCGCCACCGAGGTCGGCGGCAAGCGCATCGAGTGGAGCGAGAACGATCTCTTCGTCGTGCCGAACTTCCTCTGGCGGCGCCACATCAACACCGGCAGGACCGACGCGGTGCTCTATTCGGTCTCCGACGCGGCGCTGATGCGCAATATCGGTCAGTACTACGCGCAGGGGCGCGGCAGGGACGGCAAGGTCGCCGAGCTCGTGCAGGACTGACGCGCGCCGTCGCCGCCCCTACGCCTCGTCGACCACCGGATTGCGCAGCACGCCGATCTCCGGCACCGCGACCTCGACCACGTCGCCTGCCTTGAGCCACACCGAGGGATTGCGGTGGACGCCGGCGCCCGTCGGCGTGCCGGTCCAGATCAGATCGCCGGGCTTGAGGGTTGCGAAGGTCGAGATGTAGCCGATCAGCCAGGCGAAGCCCCAGGTCAGCCGATCGGTGCTGTCGTCCTGGCGCAGCTCCCCGTTGACCCGGGTGGTGAGGTGGAGCGGCTTCTTCGGATCGAGCTCGTCGGTGGTCACCAGCCACGGCCCGACGCTGCCCGAGCGATCGAAGTTCTTCCCCTGGGTGACATTGAGCGTGCCGTGGCGCAGCCAGTCGCGCACGCTGCCTTCATTGCCGAGGGTGAGGCCGCCGATCAGGTCGAGCGCGCTCTCGCGCGGGACATGGCGGCCCTCCCTGCCGATCACCAGGACCACCTCGCCTTCGTAGTCGAGCTTGTCCGACACCTTCGGGCGCACGATCGGCTGCCCGGAGCCGACGAGCGAGGTCGGGAAGCGGCAGAACAGGTTCGGATATTTCGGCGCTTCCCGCGCGTCCTTGTACTCGGCATTTCGATCCGGGTAGTTGATGCCGACGCAGATATTCTTCTCCGGGTTGGGGATCGGCGGCAGCATCTCGATCTCGTTCAGCCGGAAGTCCGCGCCTCCGCTTGCCGCCGCCCGCGCCTCGGCCATGCCCCGGGCGCGAAACAGGTCGAGCAGCGTCGGATATTTTGGCAGCCGGCGGCCGAGATCGATCATTCCCTCGCCGGTCACCGCGCCGTAGCTCGAGCGTCCGCCGGCTCTGAAGCTTGCGAGTTTCATCGGTGCACTCGAAAAGTCGGATCGTCATGGCCGGACCCGTTCCGGCCATCGACCGCCTGCTGCTTCGTTATAAGACGCGGCTGCCCGACACAAGGCCGGCACGAAGGGCGTGGCGCCCCCTCGCGTGCCGCATGTCACAGAGCCGCCGGCGCGCCCGGCTGCCGCAGCGGATGGGCGCGGGCGAAGGCCTCGTTCTGCATGCAGGTCGCGACGATGCGGCGCGCCGTCGGATAGGGCTCGAGCTCGAGCTTGAACAGATTGGCGCCCGTGACCTGGCTGACCAGGCAGATGTCGGCGAGCGTGATCGCATCGCCGTGGCAATAGCGGCCGGTCTCGCTGCTGCCGGCGAGGTTTGCCTCGAGCGCATCGAGGGCCGCGCCGATCCAGTGGTGGATCCATCTCAGCCGGGCGGCCTCGTCGAGCTTGAACTCGTGCTCGAGATATTCGCGCACGCGCGGGACCAGCAGCGGATGGGAATCGCAGGCGACGATCTGGGCGAGCCCGCGCACCCGCGCCCGCGCCCGCGGCTCCCTGGGCAGGAGCGGGGGCCAGGGATGGGTCTCGTCGAGATATTCGATGATCGCCAGCGACTGGAAGAGAGCCGGCCCCTCGCCGTCGATCAGGGCCGGGATCAGCATCTGCGGGTTGACCCTGCGGAAGCCTTCCTCGCGCTGCCTGCCCTGCACCAGATCGATCGAAACGACCTCGTCCGGCACGATGCCCTTGAGGTTGAGCGCGATGCGCACGCGGAAGGTGGCGAGCGAGCGCCAGAAGGAAAACAGCTTCATCGAGGTGCCCCTGCTCAGCTGCCGCATCATGGTGTAGCGACACTTGTATGCGTGTGTCCCGGGCGCAGCGCAACACGAAGTGTCGCGCTGCAGACCCGGGACCGCCCAAAACTCAGTCTTTGTGGCGGTCCCGGATCAGCGGTGCACCACGAGCGCACTCTCAGTCCGGATCAATGCGACTTACCTTCGAAGCGCTCGTGCTGCACCGCATCCGGGACACGCCTCTGAGACAACCGTCAGAGACACAACAATAGCACGTCGGGCCGCGCGTGCGCCCGCAGCAGGTGCGAGGCGGCTCGCCGCCCGCGACCGGACAAGGCGCTCGCGCCCCGCCGGGCGACATCCCGGTCGGGAAGGCTCGGGCAGTGCTGCCGGCGTGCCGCGCCCTGCGCGCCGCCCGGGCGCCGGACGAGCCGGTCGCACGCCGGCCGGCGCGAGCCCGCCGCGCCGGCTGTTGTGCGACGGCTTGGCCAATGTCACTCTCCTCATTTCAAGGATAAGGTGAATTCGTGGCGCAGGCAGC
>DASXAP010000005.1:0-8575 GCA_036406655.1 Xanthobacteraceae bacterium
AGACGTGGATGCCCAGCATAAAGCAGCATAAAGCCGGGCATGACGAAGCGCATACGCAATCGCCCTCTGCAAGCGGGGGAGGGAGCAGATCGGCCGCGTTGCACCGATGTGCATTAATCCGACCGGTGCATGGTCTACACGAACGGAACTGCCAGCACGTGCTCCTTGAAGGCGGCTCGTTGCTCCAATTGCGCAAACCACCGCTCCAGATTGTCGAGCCGCGGCCGTTCCGGGATGACCCGGCGGAAACGATAGGTGACGGCGCCGACCGGGATGTCGCCCATGCAGAAGCTGTCGCCGGCGACGAATGCGCTCTTCGCAAGCTGCGCATCGAGGATCGTCATCGCCGCCACGCTCCTGCTCTTGCCGGATTCGATGGCGGCATGGTCGCGCTTCTCGGGTGGGGTGCGAATGAGGCCCCAGAAGACCGGCGTCAGCGCGGGGCCTGCAACGGTGAGCTGCCAATCCATCCAGCGGCCGGCGTTCGCGCGCTCCCGCAGCTCCGTCGGCTCGAGCCGGCCCGGCCCGTATTTCGCTGCGAGGTAGCGCACGATCGCGTTCGATTCCCAGAGGACGAAGCCGTCCTCCTCGAGCGTCGGCACCAGCCCGTTCGGGTTCATCGCAAGGTAGGCCGGCTCCTTGTTCCTGCCGAACGGGCCGCCGACATCGATCCGTTCACAGGGCAGATCGAGCTCGCCGATCGCCCACATCACCTTCTGCAGGTTGACCGAGGTGGTCCGGCCCCAGACCCTGATCATCGTCGCCTCGCCCCGCTCACGTCTTCTCCGGCTCCGCGGAGGAGCCGCTCGCGGCGGGCGGCGGTGCGGCGCTCTGGTTCAGGGGGCGTGCCTCCTCCACGAGCATGATCGGAATGCCGTCGCGGATGGGGTAGGCCAGCTGCGCGGCGTCGGAGATGAGCTCCTGGCTTTCCGCATCGTATCTCAGCGGCACGCGCGTCTTCGGGCAGACGAGGATCTCGAGCAGCTTGCGATCGATGCTCCTCGGGCTGTCGGCGGGCGGGGTCGTCATCGCACACTCCCTGATCACTACTGCAGCGGCGTCTCGCCGCCGGTCGTCTTCTTGGCGAGCTCGATGGCCGTCACCGCGATCAGGATCTCGGCGCGAGTCTTGAGATCGGGAGCCTCGAGCAGCGCCTGCTTCTCGGCCGCACCATAGGGCGACATCATCGCCAGCGCATTGACCAGGGCCTCGTTGGGGGCGTTCTCGATGCCTTGCCAATCCGCCTTGAGATTGTTGGCCTTGAGGAAATCCGACAGCGCGCGCAAGAGGCTCTGTCGATCGACCTGCTCCTCGCCTTTGCGGGCGATGAAGTCGTCAGCGAACGCATAGCGCACGCGGCACTGCCGATAGGGCGTGTCGGCCGCGAGCTCGTCCTCCACGCGGAAGCGGGCGATCCCGGTGAGCTGGAGGAGATAGCGTCCGTCGCCGGTCTCCGCCAATTGCGTTATCCGCCCGACGCAGCCGACGTCGAACAGGCTGGGCTTGTCGCCCGCGCCGGGATGCGTCTCGTCCGGCTGGATCATGCCGATCAACCGATGCCCGTTGCGCAGGGCGTCGTCGACCATCGCCAGATAGCGCGGCTCGAAGATGTTGAGCGGCATCTGCCCGCGCGGCAGCAGCAGCGCCCCGGGCAGGGGGAATACCGGGATCACATCGGGCAGATCGCCCGCGGACTGATACACCGCGTTCATCGGCATCGTCGCGCTCCCGCCGGGCGCAGCTCGCCGCCGACGGCGCCTATCGGTGGTCGCCGCATGGGCGTCGCGTGGGTGCAGTCTATCGCATCCCCGCTCCGCCCGCCACGCGCGCTCCTGGAGTAGGAGCGACGGGCGTCAGGAGAACAGGATCGACGACAGCCGCTTGCGGCCGTTGACGGTCGCCTCGTCGGTCGGACCCCAGGCTTCGAAGAGCTGCACGAGCTGCTTGCGCGCCCCGTCATCGTTCCATTTGCGATCGCGCCTGACGATCTCGAGCAGGTTGTCGACCGCTTCCTGGCGGCGTCCCTTCCCGCTCAAGGCGACGGCGAGGTCGAAGCGGGCCTGATGGTTGCGCGGATCGGCGGCGATCTTCTGCTCGAGCTCGCTTATCGGCCCGACCGACTTTGCCTGCTCGGCGACCTCGAGCGCGGCGCGGGCGGCGGCGACCGCCGGATCGGCGCGCTTCGCTTCCGGCACCATCGCCAGCGTCTGCCGGGCCTGCTCGATGGCCCCGGTGAGCACGTAGGACCGCGCCAGCCCCGCCAGGGCGGCGACGTTGCCGGGCTCGCTGGCGAGGACCTGCGCGTAGAGCTCCGCGGCACCCGCCGCGTCGGCCTGGGCCAGCGCCTCGGCCGCGGTCTTTAGCAGGTCCTTCTCCTCGGCGCCCAAGCGGTCCTTGGTGATGCGCTCGATGAAGGCCGTGACCTGGCTTTCCGGCAAGGCGCCGAGGAATCCGTCAATCGGCTGGCCGTTGACGAAGGCGAACACCGCCGGAATCGACTGGATGCCGAGCTGTCCCGGGATCGAGGGGTGCTTGTCGATGTCCATCTTGACGAGCTTCACCTTGCCCTTGGCGGCCTTGACCACCTTCTCCAGGACCGGTCCCAGCTGCTTGCAGGGGCCGCACCATTCCGCCCAGAAATCCACCAGCACCGGCTGGCGCCTGGATTCCTCGATGACGTCCTTGATGAAGCCTTGCGTGGTCGTGTCCTTGACCAGCCCGCCGGTTCCCGCCGCCGCCTCACCGCCCTGCAACATCGTCATTTCCACCACCCTGCGGTCCGTGCCGGGAGGCCCAGGCTTCCCGCGGCAGCAGACGCCGCCGCCGGCCGCCTCACGGCCCCTTCGAAAAAACCTCATCAGGCAGGCTTGAAATGGTGTCAACCCGGGCGTTTGCAATGAACGTCAAGGCCGTAGGGGCGGTGGCTCCGCGGCGATCGGCTCGATGCGCGCCGGGTGGCCGACGGCCTCGAGGAAGCGCAGCAGCCCCTCGCGCCCGATCGAGGTGGTCATGGTGTTGACCAGGGGATGACAGTTGATCGTCTCGTGCCGCATCAGTGCGGCATCGAGCACCACCTGCACCCGCCGGCCGGCATCGTTCATGACCGCGAAGGGGGTGACCGCCCCGGGCTCGATTCCGAGCGTCTCCCGCAGCAGATCGGCCGAGCCGAACGAGAACCGGCCCGAGACGCCGAGCCGCCGATGCAGCGTCTTGAGCTCGATCGCCCCCTCCTCGAGCGCGGTGACGAGGAACAGCGCCCCCTTCTTGTCCCGCAGGAACAGGTTCTTGGTATGGGCGCCGGGAATCGTCCCGCGCAGCGCCTGCGACTGGGACACGGTGAACAGGGGAGGATGCTGCACGGTCGAATGCGCAATCCCGAGCCGGTCGAGGAGCGCGAAGAGGTCGGTGGGCGTAGCGGGCATTCGGAGGACCGAGGACGGAGGACAGAGGACAGAGGGCCGAAAATGTGATGGGTATCGCCCGCGGCGCGGGCTCCACCCATCCTACGGCTCTACGGCTCGCGAGCGGGCGGCGGCGAGCGTAGGATGGGTGGAGCGCGCGCCGAAGCGGGCCACGCGTTCGGCGAAGCACGGGCGCGCGCGATACCCATCAATGCGCCAAGATGACGGAGGAAGGCGGCAGAGCGCGAAAAATTGAGGCCGTTTGGGTCCGGGGCGTCAAGGAACGAAGGCTATTTCTCCCCTCTGTCCTCCGCCATCAGCTCTCTGTCCTCTGTTGTCCGTCCTCCGTCCTCTGCCGTCCGTCCTCCGGTTGCAAAGGACGGCCGGTTTTGGCATAGCTGGCGGGCCTCGGGCCTATCGGCCCAGGCATGGATGCGGGTGTAGCTCAGGGGTAGAGCACAACCTTGCCAAGGTTGGGGTCGAGGGTTCGAATCCCTTCGCCCGCTCCAGAAAAAAGTGGCACGCCGACCGGAGCGGCCGTGTGCAGCCAATTCATCTGCCGGTTCACGACACCGGCCAGCGCAATTGCACCATCTGCTCGAGCTTCAGGTGCCTGCCAAGGCGCGATACGGCGAGCGGGATCTCCTCATAGAGCCTGCCCTCGTCGAGCCTGGTCAGATGCCCGTCAGCAACCACCTGCTCGCCGGCAACGAACACGTCGCGAACCGAGTCTCCGGTCGCGCTGTACACCAGGTTGGCGACCGGGTTGATGAGCGGCTGCCATTCAGGCCGCCTGGTGTCGAACAGCACGATGTCCGCCTCCTTGCCGATCTCGATGCTGCCGATCCGGTCGCTCATCAGCGCCGCCCTGGCGCCGTTGATGGTCGCCATCTCGAGCCCGGTCTCCGGCGGCATCACGCGCGGATTGATGCGCGTCTCCTTGTAACAGCAGCAGGCGAGCCGCATCTCCTGCGGCATGTCGACGATCCCGGAGCTCGCGTGATCCGACCCGATCGTCACGTTGACCCCGAGCGCGAGCAGCTCAGGCAGCTTGCCGAACAGGATATTGCCGTAGCCGTTGTGCAGGCTCGAGCTCGGGGCGCAGACCAGTGAAGGCTTCCGCCTTGCCAGGATCGCGACCTCTTCCGGCTCCAGCCAGCCGGAATGGACGATCAGCATGTGCTGGTCGATGACGCCGAGCCCTTCCAGGCGCTCGATCTCCGCCATGCCGGTTCGCGCGAGGCTGGAATCGTGGGTGGAATAGCTGAAGCAGGCATGCGTCTGCAGCAGCGTGCCGTATTTTCGCGCAAGCCCGGCGAGGCCGAGGATCAGCTCGTCAGAGGCATTGTTGAGGCCTCGAAACGAGGGGCTGGCGCCGAGTCGTGGATTGCCGGATTTCGCATATCGTTCGAGCACCGCCTCGGCGCGCTCGAGCGCCACCGCCGTCGATTCGATCATGCGCTCGGGGAGGATGCCGAGCACCGACTTGGTCAAATCGAAAGACGAGCGGGAGACGACGCAGCGAATGCCAGTCGACATCGCGCCTTCCACGGAAGCCTCGGGATGATAGTTGCCGGGATCGATGAAGCAGGTCACGCCATGCCTGAGGAGCTCGGCGCCGGCGAGCGTGGCTGCAACGCGAACATCCTCGCCGTCGAGCGCCGCTTCGTAGGGGTACATGCGGTCGAACAGGAACGATTGCGCGTTCGCTTCGTCCGCCAGCCCGCGCGACAATTGAAACGACGCGTGCAGGTGACAGTCGACGAAGCCGGGCGTCGCCACGGTATGTCCGGCGTCGACCGTGCGCTTGCCGGAGAAGACTCTTGCAATCTCGTCGGTTTTTCCGACGCCGACGATCTTGCCCTGCTGCACCGCAATCGCCGCATCGCGGATGATGCGGCGACCCGGATCCACGGTGATCAGCCAGTCGATACCGGAGATCACCAGGTCAACGGAATTCACCCTGCCCGCCCTACTTGCTCTCCCCGACATAGGTCAGCTCGTCGGCGATCTTCAGCTCGATGAGCACGTTGTCGTCGGTCGAGTCCTCGCACAGCATCGAGCGGTGTCCGATGCCCTTGGGGATGAACAGCATGTCGCCGGGGTGCATGATCTTCACACCCATTTCTGTTTCCCATTTCAGCGCGCCTCTGACGCAGAAGATGATCTCGTGCGCATCGATATTGCGATGCCAAAAGCCCATATCGTGCTTGCGCCGCTTGGAGACATCGACCTTCACGCGCTCCGAGGTGTAGAGCCGCAGCGGCGTTCCGTCGGCCTTGTCAATGTTTGTCGGCGAGAATTTCTCGTCGAAAATATTGAACATGCGGAAAATCTCGGGATATTCGAGCACCCCGGCATTGATCACCGGCGGCTCATCGTGGGCGAGCACCACATTCTTCCCGTTGATGGTCACGAGCTCGCGATAAACCTGCTTTGCCTGCTCCTTCGTGTTGATGTGCTGCTTGTTCATGATGTTCTCCTGGGATAAGCGGGCAATTGACTGGAGCGGGGAATGCCAGGGGCCTGGCGATTGGCACTTTGATGAGGAGCTCGAGCCCGTCGACCGAGCCGGCAGGGAGGCGAGCACCCCCGCCGATCGGCATATAGCACGGCCGGCCGATCCGCCGCATCTTCCGCCGCCCCGGGTTTCTCACCGGGAAGAGCTTCCCGCCGCGTGCTCCGGAGCCGCCGCTGCGAGCCGCAGGCGGCCGGCCCGTGGAACTCGGCAAGCTTCCATCGATTATGACAGAAGAAGTCCGCAATCGGTCGCTCCCCAGGCCGATCACCAGCCCGCCGCTCCAGCAGCAGTCCACGCGTGCACGCCGAGGCGGGCCAAAAGCGCCGCCATGAAGTCCGAGATCAGCATAGGTCCCTCCCAGCTCGCCTTGCATCAGGGACACAGCGTGCTGCTCACCGAGCGCGACGGCCAAATTTTCTGGCCGACCGACAAGGGTCTTTACTTCTTCGACACTCGGCTGATCAGCAGCTGGCGGATCTACGCCAACGGCGAGCCCTGGGAGCTGCTCAATTCCGGGGTCATCACCCATTACGCCGCGCGCATCTATCTCATCAACCGGCGCATAGCCACCGAGCAGGGCGGGATCGCGCCGCGCACCGTGGGCCTGACGGTGAGCCGCACGATCAGCGGCGGCATCCACGAGGACCTGGATCTGGTGAATCATGGCGTCGAGCGCGTGCGCTTCAACCTCGAGCTTGCGGTCCGCAGCGACTTCGCGGACATCTTCGAGGTGAAATCCGGGCATCTCGTCCGCCGCGGCCGAATCGTCACGGAGTGGCAGGCGGAAGAATCGTTGCTGAGGACGATCTATCGCAACCGCGATTTCTGCCGGGAGATTGCGCTCGGGGTGAGGCGGGCGGATTCGAAGCCGGTCCATGCGAACGGCCGACTGAGCTTCGAGGTCGACCTCGTCCCGGGCGGAGCCTGGCACGCCTGCCTGCATTACGAGATGGGCGACGGCAAGGTCCGGCTGCAGGCGCCGGCCGAGTGCATCGCGCAAAGCAGAAGCACGCGGGCGGGCCGGCGGCTCGAGCAGTGGCAGCAATCGGTGCTCAAGCTTCGCACGCACAACCGGAGGCTCTCCACCCGGTTTCAGCAGGCCGTCGACGACATGGCGGCGCTTCGCCTCCCTGCCGAGGGCGGCGATCGGCTGGAATTCTTGCCGGCGGCGGGCGTGCCGTGGTTCGTCGCCCTGTTCGGTCGCGACAGTCTCATTGCATCGCTGCAGAGTGCCGTCGTGTTTCCCGGGTTTGCCCGCGCCACGCTGGACGCACTCGGCCCGCTCCAGGCGCGCGAGCGCGACGACTACCGCGACGCGGAGCCGGGGAAGATCATGCACGAGCTGCGGCTCGGTGAGCTCGCGCACTTCAAGCTGATCCCGCACACGCCCTATTACGGCACCGCCGATGCGACGATGCTCTATCTGATCGTCCTGCATACGGCCTGGCGATGCACGGGCGACGAGGGGCTGCTCGATCGTCACTTGCCGACGGCGCAGAGCTGCCTCGACTGGATCGATTGCTGCGGCGACCGCGACGGCGACGGATTCCAGGAATATGCTACCCGCTCGGCGGCCGGTTACGAGAACCAGGGCTGGAAGGATTCCGGCGACGCGGTGCTCAACCCGGACGGCTCTCCGGTCAAGGGACCCAAGGCGCTCTGTGAGCTGCAGGGCTACGTCTATGACGCATGGCTGCGCATGGCGGAGATTTTCGACGCGCTCGGCAGGAGCGATCGGGCGCAGGAGCTGCGCGCCAAGGCCGAAAGCCTGTTCGAGCGTTTCAATGATGCGTTCTGGGACGAGGGCTCCGGCTACTATGCCTTTGCGCTCGACGGCGACAAGAAGAAGGTGCTCACCGTCGCGTCGAACCCCGGCCATTGCCTCTGGTCGGGGATCGTGGCGCCTGATCGGGCCCGCCGCGTGATGGAACGGCTGATGCGGCCCGACATGTGGAGCGGCTGGGGCATCCGGACCCTCTCGGCAGATCATCCCGCCTACAATCCGCATTCGTACCAGAACGGCTCGGTGTGGCCGCATGACAACGGCATCATCGCGCTCGGTTTCCGCCGCTATGGCTTCGCCGAGCAGGCTGCGCAGATCGCGCGCGATGTCGGCGAGGCGAGCAGCCATTTCGTGCAGCAGCAGGTGCCGGAGCTCTATGCCGGGTTGCCGCGAGCTCCGACCAGTTTCCCGGTCCAGTATCTCGGCGCCAACGTGCCGCAGGCCTGGGCCGCCGGCTCCGTCTTCGCCTTCCTGCAGGCGATCATCGGGTTTCAGCCGGATGCGCCCGGCGATAAGCTCTACCTCGATCCGGCCTTGCCGGATTGGCTGC
This sequence comes from Xanthobacteraceae bacterium, assembly GCA_036406655.1. GTDB lineage: Bacteria > Pseudomonadota > Alphaproteobacteria > Rhizobiales > Xanthobacteraceae > VAZQ01. The sequence continues at coordinate 8,256 of DASXAP010000005.1, forward strand.
CGGAGCTGACGCTCGTCAACCTCCGGGTCGGGCAACGGCAATTCGACATTCGCTTTCGCCGCGAGGGGGAGAGGACGACGTGGGAAGTGGTCAAGGGCGAGGCGGCCTGCGTGTCACATCGCAAGTTTGCGACCGGCCCGCGCCTCGCCGGCGCCGCTTGACTGCGGCGGACCCTGGTCCCTCGCGGCACTTATTGATGGGTATCGCGCGCGGCGAGCGCGCGCTCTACCCATCCTACGGAAGGCGCCAGTGAAGCTGGCGCGATCAGCCGGTGCAAGTCCGGCCCAGGTAAGGCCTAGCGAGCCGCCTGGAAGCGAGTG
>DASXAP010000006.1:0-16436 GCA_036406655.1 Xanthobacteraceae bacterium
TATGCGCGAGAGCGCGCCTATGTGGCGGCCCGTCCGCCAGCGCCAGTGCCGGATCGCTCCACGATCACCGTGCGCACACCGCGTCATATCGCTGCGCCGGGAGCAAGGGTCAGCGAAAATCCGCGTCAGCGCTTTCGGTAATCCGTGGATCGGGCTTCGCCGGTTCCACTGCGCCGGATCACCGGCAGCTCCTGATTCGGCGCCGCATTCCATCGCGACGGATCGTTGCTCGTGCGGCCGTCGCACACGATGGCAGGCGAATCGAGCCTGCCGGGCGCCGCAAACCGACGCGACGTGGTGCGGCCGGGCCGAGGCGGGATCTCACGGCCGCTGCGGCTCGCGCCATCACGTCTCCGGGGCGTAGCCCGACAGGGAGGTGACCAACCGGCTTGTAAGCAATCGCAGCAAGCAGCGTCCTACTCGACCACCTCATCTGCGAGCGCGAGCAACTTTGCGGGAAATTCGGCGCCGATCGCTTTGGCTGCCTTGAGATTGAGCACAAATTGCAACTCGTGGATCGCTGGACAGGCAGGTCTCTCGGTCGCGCGCCTTTCAAAATCTGACCGGGAGATTCGCGTGGCCCAATGTCCGGATTGCCCCGAAAGCGACCAAGCGACTCAGCTGACTGCGCGTGCATGTACGATCTCGCGCGCCTCGACCGGGCGCACGTCGGACGCATCGAGGGTTACGACGGCAACGGTATCGCCGGAAAGCGTTGTAAACTCAACCTCATAGCCTGCACCCCGCTGATGAACCAGCACGACAGTGCCAACGTCACCGGCGGCAAGTCGCTCCGCGGGCAAATCACGCTTCAATACAACGAGGTCCATTTCATCGATCATGCGTAGCAATCCTTCTCGGTACCAACGTCACCAATCGTGGGACATTTTCCTGCGACTCCACAAACCATACCACACGTACCATTGGGGCACGACCGTCAGGCGTCGGCAATGGGCCATCGATCTCGTATCTGGTGCCGAAGCGGGTGTGGTGTGATGCAGTGATATCGTTTGCCGTTGCGTGGGCGATTACGGCATCGCGCAACACGTGCCAATCCTGGGCGCAAAACCCGAAGCTCTCGAGGAAGCGTGCTTTCGCCCGGCCGCCGGAGTGACGGGCGCTCAATAGATAGTCCACGATCTTGGTCTGGGGGACGACTGCACCATCTATATGAGGCAGGCGTGGCATGCATCTCTGCTCAAAGTATCAGCACGCCTTCGATTCGTAACAACGGGGTCTCACGGCCGCTGCGGCTCGCGCCACCACGTCTCCGGGGCGTAGCCCGACAGGGAGGTGATCGCGGGACGTCGAATCCGCGTCCAGCGCGCCAGCCATTGCTGCGGAAGATGGAACAGCGGCACGGTGTAGAAGCCCGAGATCAGCACGCGGTCGAGCGCGCGCACCGCCGCGACCACCTCGCCCCGCGTCTGCGCCCGGATCAGCGCCTCGATCATCGCGTCAGCCGCCGCGCTCTTCATGCCCATATAGTTGCGGCTGCCGTTCTGATCGGCGGCCGCTGAGCTCCAGTAGACGGCCTGCTCGTTGCCGGGCGATAGCGACTGGTCCCAGCGGGCGGGGATCATGTCGAAGTCGAAGGCAATCCGCCTGCTCTCGAACTGGACCGCGTCCACCTGCCGGATTCGCAGCGTGATGCCGGCTCGCTTGAGGTTCTGCGCGAACAGCGCCGCCAGCCGCTCGTCGTCACGGCTCGTCACCATGATCTCGAAGCTCAGAGGTCGGCCGCTGCGCCGCTCCACGAGCTCGGTGCCGCGCAGCTCGTAACCGGCCGCCGTCAGCAGCTCCAGCGCCCGCCTGAGCGTCGCGCGGTCGCGACCGGATCCATCCGTGACCGGCGGCGACCAGCTGCCGTCGAGCACGTCGGGCCGCACCGCGCCGGGGAAGGGGCCGAGCAGCGCGCGCTCGCGGCCGTCCGCCGCGCGGCCATGGGCGGAAAGCTCCGAGCCTTCGAAATAGCTCGCCGAGCGGCGATAGAGATCGAAGAAATAGCTGTGGTTGATCCATTCGAAATCGAACAGCAGCAGGATCGCCTCGCGCACGCGAGTATCGGCAAAGAGCGCGCGCCGCGAGTTGAACACGAAGAACAGGCTCGTCTTGGGCAGGCCGGTGGTGAAGGCCTCCTTGACCACCAGCCCCTGGCGGAGCGCGGGAAAGTCGTAGGTCGTCTGCCACCGTCCCGGATCGCTTTCCGGGCGCATGTCGAACAGGCCGCGCTTGAATGCCTCGTGATAGGAGTTGGCGTCGCGGTAGTAGTCGAAACGAATCTCGTCGAAGTTCCAGAAGCCGCGGTTGACGGCGAGGTCCTGCCCCCAGTAGCCGCGGTTGCGCTTGAGCGTCACGCTCCTGCCGGGGTCGACCCGGGCGATGACGTAGGGCCCGCTGCCGATGATCGGCGCGAAAGAGGTCTGCTCGAAAGTCTCGGAGCTGGTCGCGTGCCTGGCAAGGATCGGCATCAGCCCGAGTATGAGCGGAAGCTCGCGATCGTTGGCGCCGGCAAGGTCGAAACGGATCGAGTGCTCGCCGGTCACCTCGGCATGGGTCACCTTCGCGTAGTACAGGCGATGGTTCGGGCGGCCCTTGTCGCGCAGGATCTGCCAGGAGAAGAGCACATCCTCGGGCGTGACCGGCCGGCCGTCCGAGAACCTGGCGGCGGGATCGAGATTGAACGTGACGTAGCTGCGCTCGGCGTCGGTCTCGACGGTTCTCGCCAGCAGGCCATAGAGCGTGAAGGGCTCGTCGTAGCCCCGTGCCATCAGCCGCTCGATCACGTAGCCGCTCACCATGTCGCTGATGAAGGGGCCGCGGATGGCTTGCGCGGGCAGGCCCTTGACGATGAATGGATTGAGGCTGTCGAAGGTGCCGCCGACGCCTTCCACCAGTCGGCCGCCCTGGGGCGCGGCGGGATTGGCGTAAGGCATGTGGACGAAATCGGGCGGCAGGGCCGGCTCGCCATGCATGGCAATCGCCGGCCGCGGCTCGGCCGGCCTCATCTCGCCGGCGATGCTGCCCGCGAGCACGCCCAGCATCGGGACTGCGATTGCTGCCGAAGCGCAGCAGCGGGCAAGGTTGTGCCCGAGCGTGCCGGTGGATGAAGATGTGCTCACGGTTCCCTGACGATTGGCAGAGTTCAGACGCTTTAGCCGGGATATTCCCGATCAATTTGTGACGGCTCCCCCCGGCGGGAGAGCTATTGACATATTTGTTGCGCGCAATCGCTCGGCCGCCGTCCCGTGCTGTTCCATCGGTCGGGCGGGGAGAAGCGTCACGCTCTCGCCGCATTTGGTGCCGACACAACCCTACCTTGAGGGGAGCACCGTTCGGGCCTGCACGACGGGCTCAGCGAGAGGATCTGTCGATGCATCAACGGTTGGTATCTGCGCCGGCCCGCCCGGCCGAACGCGCTTTTGCGGTCGCCGCAGCGGCGACCGTGCTCGCCGCCTTGATCGGCCCAGCCGCTTTCGCCCAGACCGCCCCGGCACCCGCGCCTCCGGCCGCGGCGCCGGCGCCCAAGCCCAAGGCCGCGCCGAAGGCACCGCCGGCCCATAAACCTGCCGAAGCGGCACCGCACGCGCAGGCGCCGGGGCAAGGGCAAGCGCAAGCGCCTGCGGCCGAGCAGCCGCAGCTCATCTTCTCACCCTGGACCAAGTTCTGCCTGAAGGGGCAGGAAGCCAATGCCAAGCAGGTCTGCTTCACCGGCAAGGACGGACGGGTCGAATCCGGCATGCCGGTGGTCGCGGCCGTGCTGATCGAGCCGGAGAGCGACTCGAAAAAGATTCTACGGGTGACGCTGCCGCTCGGGATGTCGCTGTCGCCGGGCACGCGCGTGATCGTCGACAACGGCCAGCCGATGACCGGGCCATACGTGATCTGCTTCAACAACGGCTGCATGGCCGATTACGAGGCGAGCACCGAGCTGATCGGGAAGCTGAAGAAGGGCCAGGGGCTGGTGATCCAGGGCATCAACGGCTCGGGCCAGCCGATCAGCCTGGTGGTGCCGCTTGGCGATTTTGCCAAGGCGTATGACGGCCCGCCGACCGATCCCAAGGTCTTCGAGGAGCAGCAGAAGAAGCTGCAGGACGAGCTGCAGCGGCGCGCCGAGGAGGCGCGCAAGAAGCTGGAAGGCCAGCAGCAGGCGGCTCCCAGCCGATAAGCGCCGAAAGCATGCGGGGCTGTCGAGAGGCGCGCTTGGGCGCGCCTCTTTCACGATGCGCCTGCGAGTGCCGAGTATCCGGTCCAATCATGACGCGGAACAAGAAAAAATACACGCATGCGCCAGCCTCGCGCGGCCGGCTGCTCGCCGCCGCCTTTGCAGCCGCGGCGGCCATGGCGCTCGGCGCTCCTGCAACTGCGCAGCAGGCGGCGCCGAAAGCGGAGCCCAAGGCGGCCCCCAAGCCCGCGCCCAAAGCCGCGCCCAAGGCCGAGCAGAAGGGCGGTCCCGCCCAGCCACACGAAGCCCAGGCAACGCCGCAATTGACCTTCTCGCCCTGGACCAAGGTCTGCCAGAAGCCCCCGGAGGCGAGTGCCAGCCCCAAGCAGATCTGCTTCACCGGCAGGGACGGTCGGGCCGATACCGGCACGCCCATGATCGCTGCGGTGCTGATCGAGCCGGAAGGCGAGCCGAGAAAGCTCTTGCGCGTCACCTTGCCGCTCGGGATGGCCCTGCAGCCCGGCACCCGGGTGGTCATCGATCAGGGCCAGCCGATCACCGGGCGCTATCTCGTCTGTCTCCCCAACGGCTGCATGGCCGATTACGAGGCGAGCGGCGAATTGATCGACAAGCTCAAGACCGGGCATGATCTGCATGTGCAGGGGGTCAGCGCCGCGGGCCAGCCGCTCACGCTCACGGTGCCGCTCGCCGATTTCGCCAAGGCGCATGATGGCCCGCCGAGCGATCCCGCGACGCTGCCGCGGTAGCTGAGGACAGACGACAGATGTCAGAGGTCAGAGGTCAGAGGTCGGAGGTCAGATGACCGAGGTCGGATGACAGATGACGGATGGGGCGCAGCTCGTTCCGTCCTCTGCCGTCCCTCGTAGGATGGGTGGAGCCCGCGCAGCGGGCGATACCCATCAAGATTTCGATGCACAGACGGATGGGTATCGCGCGCGATGGCGCCGTCGAGGCCCGCGTGAGCGCGTATTGACGCGCGCTCCACCCATCCTACCGCTCAGTTTCGTTGTGGGTGGAGCCCGCGCAGCGGGCGATACCCATCAACATTGCGCTCAGTTCAGCAACGAATTGCGCGGGCGGTAGCTGCCCTTCTCGTCGCGCTCGAACACCTCGGCGACCTGCGGGTGACGCACCGGCTCGCCGGACGTGTCGGGGAGCAGGTTCTGCTCCGAGACATAGGCGATGTATTCGGTCTCCGCGTTCTCGGCGAACAAGTGATAGAACGGCTGATCCTTGTGCGGGCGCACCTCCGCCGGGATCGACTGATACCATTCCTCGGTGTTGTTGAACTCCGGGTCGATGTCGAACACCACGCCGCGGAACGGAAACAGCCGGTGGCGCACCACCTCGCCGATCTTGAACCTGGCGTTTCGCATCTTGCTCATCGTCGAATCGACATAGACCAGGATAGCAGTGCGCGCCAGAGGGTCAAAACCCGTACTGCGCGGCGAGACTGGGGTCCTTGGCCGCCACCAGACGGGCGAGATCGATGAGCACCCTGGCCTGCTTCCAGGTGGCATCATCCTGCATCTTCCCCTCGATCATGACGGCCCCGCTCCCGTCGGGCATGGCGTCGATGATCTTCCGGGCGAACGCCACCTCGGCCGGATCGGGCGAGAACACCCGTTTGGCGATCGGCACCTGCGAGGGATGCAGCGTCCAGGCGCCGGCGCAGCCCATCAGGAAGGCGTTGCGGAACTGGACCTCGCAGCCCTGCGGATCGGCGAAGTCCCCGAACGGCCCGTAGAACGGCTTGATGCCGCTCGCGGCGCAGGCGTCGACCATCTTGCCGATCGTGTAGTGCCACAGGTCCTGCTGGCAGGCGGCTCGCGCGGGCGGGGCGGGTGGCGCCTGCGGGGGTCCGGACCGCCCGGCAGCAGCGTCGGCGAGCGCGTCCGCCAGCACCTTGTACTCGGGATGCCCGCCGCCGACCCGGGTCGTCTTCATGGCGCGCGAGGCGGCGAGATCGGCGGGGCCCAGGCTGATCCCGTGCATACGCGGCGAGGCGGCGGCGATCGCGGCCACGTTGTCGACGCCCTCGGCGGTTTCCAGGATGGCATGAATGAGGATCGGCTTGCGCAGCGAATGCCGTGCCTCGAGCTGCGCGAGCAGCTGATCGAGATAATGGATATCCCAGGGACCTTCGACCTTGGGCAGCATCACCACGTCGAGCCTGTCGCCAACGGCGCCGACGATCTCCGTCACATCATCGAGCATCCAGGGCGAATTGAGCGCGTTGATGCGCGTCCATAAGCCGGTTCCGCGGAAATCGTTCTCCTCGGCCATCCGGATGAAGCCCGAGCGCGCCGCCGCCTTGGCGTCCGCCGGGATCGCATCCTCGAGGTTGCCGAGCACCACATCGACCTCGGCGACGAGCTCGGGGACCTTGGCGCGCAGCTTCTCGATGTGCGGAGGCACGAAATGGATCATGCGCTCGAGCCTGACCGGCAGCTCCCTGAGCGGCGGCGGCGCGCCGATCGCCAGCGGCTTGAAGAAGTTGCGCGGCAGCTTCAATTCCGGCTCCTCCGTCGGATACGACAGCTCACGCCGAATTCTAGGCGATTCCGGGGGAGCGAGCGATCTTTCCCGGTGGCCGCCACCCGGCGGGCAACGGCGCAAGGACCCTTCGATCGGCATGCCCGCCTTGCGGGAGATCCGGAAGTCCGGCAGCAGGTCGACGGGGCGCTACAGCGGCTCGCCGCGCATCAGCCGCGGTTGCGATGCGAGCGGTGCCACGCCCTCGCGCATGACGGCGCGCCGCAGGGGACCGATCTTCTGCATCAGAAACAGCCCCATGCCGCGGGTCGCGTGCAGCGGCAGGAATTCCGAGAGGAGGCTGCGGTTGAGCAGATCGACAGCGAGGGTGCGGCTCGCCACGTCCGCCCGCCGAATGTGCTCATACCGGCCGGTCAGCCTTGCGGCGCCGATGTCGGCGCCACGGCGATGGGCGTCGACCACGAGCTCGGCGATGGTCGCGGCGTCCCGCAGCCCGAGGTTCAGTCCCTGCGCCCCGATCGGCGCCATCACGTGCGCGGCTTCGCCGATCAGCGCCAGCCGTCGGCCGCTCAGCCGGGCGGCGCTCTCGACCGCCAGCGGGAAGAGGCTCCGCCCCGGCTCGATCGCGACGCGGCCAAGGATCGAATGCGAGCGCCGCTCGAGCTCCTCGGCGAGGGCCGCATCGGGCAGGGCGGCGAGCCGTGCCGCCTCGTCCGGCGCGGTGACGAGCACCAGGCTCGAGCGCTGCCCCGGCAACGGGACGAGCGTGAACGGGCCTCGCTCGGTGTGGAGCTCGGTCGAGGTGTCGTGATGCGGCCGGGCGTGGCGCAGATTGAGCGTCAGCGCGGTCTGCGGATAGCTCCGCCGCTCGACCGCGATTCCGGCCGCGGCACGGCACAGCGAATGCCGGCCGTCTGCCCCGATCGCAAGCTGCGCCGCGAGGCTGCGGCCGGCCTTCAGCCGCAGGCCGACCTCGGTCGGTGCAAATTCGAGCGCCGCAGCCTCGTCCTCGATCAGCCGTAGCGCGGGCAGCTCACGCGCCCGCCGCGTCAGCGCCGCGCGCAGCAGGCTGTTGTCGATGTTGTATCCGAACGCGTCGAGCCCGATCTCGTCGGCGGCAAACGCCACCTCGGGTGCGCGGACCAGGCGCGACGTGGCATCGATGATCCGCAGCACCCGCAGCGGCGCGGCATGCGGCCGGCAACCGCTCCATGCCCCGAGCGCGTCGAGCGCCCGGACCGAGCCTGCGAGCAGCGCGGTGGTGCGGTGATCGGGAGCGGACCGGCTGCCGGCGACCAGCACGGTGTCGATGCCGGCTGCGGCCACAGCGATCGCCGCGGTGAGCCCCGCCGGGCCTCCGCCGACCACCGCTATCGGGAACTGCTGCGCGCTCATCGGCGGCTCGTCATCAATCCGTCCCAATGTATATTGCGGTTGAAGCCCGTTGTGAGAATGGAGCTCCAGGCTTGCTGCCGTTCGCCCGCGTCGGCGCTTTCGCAGTCCATGTGCTCACCGCCGTCGGCGCGGCGCTCGCGCTGGGGGCGCTGATCTATGCGGTGCACGGGCAATGGGCGGCGATGTTCCTGTGTCTCGCGGTCGCCTTGCTGGTCGACGGCGTCGACGGCACGATCGCGCGCCGGCTCAAGGTGGCCGAGCGGCTGCCGCGCTGGTCCGGCGACGTGCTCGATCTGGTCGTCGATTTCGTGACCTACGTCTTCGTTCCGGCCTATGCCATAGCCGCCGGCGGCCTGCTCCCGCAGCCGCTCGGCGTGCCCGCGGGCGTGGTCGTCGTGATCACCGGCGCGCTGTACTTCGCCGACCGCAACATGAAGACGGCGGACAATTATTTCCGCGGCTTCCCCGCGCTCTGGAATGTCGCGGCGTTCTATCTGTTCCTGCTCAGGCCTGCACCGTGGCTCGCCGCCGCCGCCGTCGCGGTGCTTTCGATCCTCACCTTCGTGCCGTTCAAGTTCGTGCATCCGGTCCGGGTGCTGCGGTTGCGTGCACTGAGCATCGGCGCGTTGCTGCTGTGGTCCATGCTGGCGCTGGGCGCGATTTTCGCCGATCTCGATCCCGGACCCTGGGTCGCGGGCGCTCTGGTGGTCATCGGCTGCTATTTCCTCGCCATTGGGCTCACCGAAAAGCGCTGAATGTCCACGCTGGCGCTCCTGAACGATCCGAATGCCTGGGCGGCGCTGCTGACGCTGACCGCCCTCGAGATCGTGCTCGGCATCGACAACCTGGTCTTCATCTCCGTGCTGATCGCGCCGCTCGATCCCGCGCGCGCCCGTCGCGCGCGGCAGATCGGGCTGTCGCTCGCCTTCCTCTTCCGCGTGCTCATGCTGTTCGGGCTGACCTGGTTGATGCGGCTGACGGCGCCGCTGTTCGGCCTGCTCGGCCAACAGATATCCTGGCGGGACATCATCCTGATCGGCGGTGGGGCGTTCCTGATCGCCAAGGCGACGCATGAGATCCACGGCGAGGTGGAGGCGCGCGAGGAGAGGATCGAGCCATCCGTGGCGGCGCGGGCGTTCGGCTGGACCATCGTCCAGCTCGTCGTCGTCGATCTCGTCTTCTCGCTCGATTCGATCATCACCGCCATCGGCATGGCGCAGGACATCGAGGTGATGGTCGCCGCCGTGGTCATCGCGATGGTGGTCATGTACGCGGCGGCAGGGCCGGTCGGCTCCTTCATCGCCGAGCACCCGACGACGAAGATGCTGGCGCTCGCCTTCCTGTTGCTGATCGGGATCGCGCTGGTGGCGGACGGCTTCGAATTCCATATTCCGCGCGGCTATATCTATTTCGGCATGGCCTTTGCCGGCCTGGTCGAGGTTTTCAACGTCGTGGCGAGACGCAATCGCCGCCGGCGCGGCGGGGCGCGCTGACGGCTTGATCCACGGCCGCTGCTGAGGGACATTCGCGGCCGCCGGCCGGTTTGCGGCGCGTGCAAGTCAAGAGCAAGGGAGTGACAATCATGGTCGCAGCGGTTCGAGTGCACAAGACGGGCGGTCCGGAGGTGCTGACCTACGAGGACGTCGCCGTGCCGGCGCCCGGCGCGGGGCAGGTCCGGATCAGGAACCATGCCTGCGGCGTCAATTTCATCGACACTTATTTCCGCATGGGGATGTATCCGTCGCCGGTCGGGCTCCCGTTCGTCTCCGGCAACGAGGGCGCCGGCGAGGTGACCGCGGTCGGCCCGGGCGTGAGCGACATCAAGGTCGGCGACCGCGTCGGCTACGTCTCCGCGCTCGGCGCCTACGCGGCGGAGCGGCTGCTCCCCGCCGAGCGCGCGGTCAAGCTGCCGGACCGGATCAGCTACGAGCAGGCCGCGGCGATGATGCTCAAGGGCATGACCGTGGAATACCTGCTGCGCCGCACCTACAAGGTGAAGAAGGGCGACAACGTGCTCATCCATGCCGCCGCCGGCGGGGTCGGGCTCATCGCCTGCCAGTGGGCGAACCATCTCGGCGCCAGCGTGATCGGCACCGTGGGATCGAAGGAGAAAGCCGAGCTCGCCAGGAAGAACGGCGCCCACCACGTCATTCTCTATCGCGACGAGGACTTCGTCGCCAAGGTCAAGGACATCACCGGCGGCAAGCTGTGCGAGGTCGTCTACGACGGCGTGGGCAAGGCGACCTTCCCGGCCTCGCTCGACTGCCTCAAGCCGCTCGGCATGTTCGTGAGCTTCGGCAGCGCGTCGGGCCAGATCGAAGCCTTCAACATCAACCTGCTGCAGGTGAAGGGCTCGCTGTTCGCCACCCGCCCGACCCTCAATCACTATGCCGCTAGGCGCGAGGATCTGCTCAGCATCGCCAACGGCCTGTTCGAGGTGGTCGCGAGCGGCGCCGTCAAGATCCCGGTGAACCAGAAATATCCGCTCAAGGATGCACAGAAGGCGCACCGCGATCTGGAAGGCCGCGCCACCACCGGCTCGACCATCCTGGTGCCGTAGCCGGACGCAGGCTTCAGATCAACGCGGCGAGCTGCGCAAAGGCTGCATGCGAGGCGGCGGGGGCCAGCCGCGGAAGCCCCACCACCTCGATTGCGTCGGCGAAGCGGGCGATTGCCGCCACCGTGTCGGCGAGCGAGGCGGCGCTGCGCCCGCTTTCGCTGACCACCACGGCGCGGATGTCGAGGTTGCGCCGCGCCATCACTTCGAGCGCCGTCAGCGTGTGGCTGATGGTGCCGACATAGCTGCCCGCGGCGAGGATGACCGGGATGCGCAGCATCGACATCCAGTCGAGCACGGTGCGATGCTCGTCGAGCGGGACCATGACGCCGCCGATCCCCTCGATCAGCAGCGTGCCGCCGCGGGCGATTGCCCGCCGGCAAAAGTCGACCACCTCGTGCAAAGGGATCGCGCGGCCCTCGCGCGCCGCCGCGAGGTCGGGCGCGAGCGGAAGCTTGAACCTCCACGGCGAGACGCGCTCGACCTCCTCGAGGGTGAGCGGACGGCCGAGAGCCGACAGCAGCACGGCGGGATCGCTGTCCTGCCAGCACCCTTGGTCGAACCCGCTGACCACGGGCTTGACGGCATCGACCGGCCGGCCGGCGCCGCGCAGCTCACGGATCAGGCCCGCCGTGACGAAGGTCTTGCCGATGTCGGTGCCGGTCGCGGTGACGAAGACGGCGGTCATTGCGCCGCCGTCGCGCTGGCGGCGGCAGGCGCGAGGACTTGGGTGCGGATGAGGTGGGCGAGCCGCTCGATCTCGGCGTCGGGATGCTGGGCCGTGAAGGTGAGGCGCAGCCGCGCGGTTCCCCGCGGCACCGTCGGCGGCCGGATCGCAGTGATCAGGAAGCCGTGCGCTTCGAGCAGCTGCGCGGCCTCGAGCGCGGCCTGTGCCTCGCCGAGAATGACCGGGACGATCGGGCTCACCGGCTCCGGCAGGCCGGCGCTGCGCGCGAAGGCCTTCGCCTTGCGCACCGGCAGCGCGGCATAGGCCGGATCGCGCTCGATCAGCGCCAGCGCGGCGATCGCCGCCGCGACCATGGCCGGCGGCAGGCCGGTCGAGTAGATGAAGGTCCGCGCCCGGTTGCGGATCAGATCGATGACCGCGGCGGAGGCGCAGAGGTAGCCGCCATAGGCTCCGACCGCCTTCGACAGGGTGCCCATCTGCAGCGGCACGTCGGCCTTGCCTCCCTGCGCGAAGCTCGAGCCGCGACCGCCGCCGATGACACCGATGCCATGGGCGTCGTCGGACAAGAGCCACGCCTCGTGCTGCCGCGCCAGCGCGGCCAGCGCATGTAGCGGCGCGACGTCGCCGTCCATGGAGAAGACGCCGTCGGTGGCGATCACCGCGCGGCCGTGCCGCGGGCGAAGCTCGCTCAGCAGCGTCTCGAGGTGCCCGACGTCGCAGTGCCGGAACGGCACTACGGCGGCCCGCGCCAGCCGGGCGCCGGCCCACAGGCAGGCATGCGCGAGCTCGTCGATGAGGACGAGATCGCCGGTGCCGATCAGGGCCGGGATGATGCCGAGATTGGCGAGGTATCCCGAGCCGAACACGCAGCAAGCCTCGCTCTGCTTCAGCCGCGCCAGCCGCTCCTCGAGCTCGCCGAGGAGCGGATGGTTGCCGGTGACCAGCCGCGAGGCGCCGGCGCCCACCCCATAGGTGCGCAGCGCGTCGGCGGCGGCATCGGTGACCGCGGGGTGCTGGCTGAGGTTGAGGTAGTCGTTGCAGCAGAACGAGAGCAGCCGGCGCCCGTCGCGCAGCATCCAGATGCCGGTCACGCGGGTAGTCTCGACCAGCGACCGGCGTAGACTGTCGCGCTCGAGCTCGGCGAGCTTGCCGGCGGCAAATTCATCGAGCGAGCGCATGCACCACCTCGAATCCGGGGCGAGAATGGCGGCAATGCTCCGCGAAGGGAAGCGCTGAATGGGCGGTGGCGGCGGCGACGCAAGGGCAGCCCGGGGCGACGCGCCCGCCTGGTACGCGGCCGGGCTGCGGCACCTCTGGCTGCCCTACGCGCAGATGAAGACCGCGGCGGCGCCGCTGCCGGTGGTCGCCACCCGGGGCTGCCGGATCACGCTCGCCGACGGACGCGAGCTGATCGACGGTGTTGCTTCATGGTGGACCGCCTGCCACGGCTACAATCACCCCCACATCCGGCGCGCGGTCGAGCGCCAGCTCGAGCGGATGCCGCACGTCATGCTCGGGGGGATGGCGCACGAGGGCGCGCTGACGCTGGCGCGGCGGCTCGCGGCCATGCTGCCCGGCGACCTCGATTTCGTCTTCTTCTCCGATTCCGGCTCGGTGGCGGTCGAGGTCGCGATGAAGATGGCGGTGCAGTTCTGGCTCAATCGGGGCGAGCGCGGGCGCAACCGGTTCGTCGCCTTTGCCGGCGCCTATCACGGCGACACCACCGGGGCGATGGCGATCTGCGACCCCGCCGAGGGGATGCACCGGCTCTTCCGCGGCCTGCTGGCGCAGCATCATGTCGCCGCGCTGCCGCGCGACGAGGCGGGCAGCGCCGCGCTTCTCCGCCTCCTCGAGCGACACGCCGGCGAGCTCGCCGGGATCATCGTCGAGCCGCTGGTGCAGGGTGCGGGCGGGATGCGCTTCCACCCGCCCGCGGTGCTGCGGCGCCTGCGCGCAGCCGCCGACCACTACCGGCTGCTGTTGATCTTCGACGAGATCTTCACCGGCTTCGGCCGCACCGGCAGCATGTTCGCCTGCGAGGCCGCCGGCGTCGTTCCCGATATCGTCACGCTGTCGAAGGCGCTGACCGGGGGGACGCTCCCGCTCGCCGCGACGATCGCGCGCAAGCGCGTGTTCGATGCGTTCTGGTCCGACGATCCGCTGCATGCCCTGATGCACGGGCCGACCTACATGGCCAATGCGCTCGCCTGCGCTGCCGCCAATGCCTCGCTCGACCTGTTCGAGCGCGAGCCGAGACTGGAGCAGGTCGCCCGCATCGCGCGCGCGCTGGAGAGCGGGCTTGCGCCGTGCCGCGGCGCGCCCGGCGTCAAGGAGGTGCGCGTGCTGGGCGCGATCGGCGTGGTGGAGCTCGATCGCGTCGGCGACCTCGAGCGCCTGCGCCGGCGCTTCATCGCCGAGGGGGTGTTTGTGCGTCCGTTCGGATCGATCGTCTATCTCACCCCGGCGCTGACGATCGACGATGAAGAGCTCGCGGTGCTGACCCGCGCTGTGTGCCGGGTGATCACCGAATGAGGTAGGGTGGGCAAAATCGCCTCGCGACGGTGATGCTACGCGAAACCATGGCGGCGATTTTGCCCACCATTGCCCACCCTACCCATCGCTGCGATCGCGGTGGCCTCACCGCTCGAGCGGGCGCAGCGACAGGCTGATCCGGGCTGCGACCGGATCCCAGGCGCGCTTGAGCGACTGCGGATAGATCAGGTCGAAGCAGTGGATTGCGCCTGCCCGGCCGCCGGAGAAGTTGCATCGGCTATAATAGACCGCGCCCTCCCGTTCCGACGAGATCGCGAAGAAGGAAGAGGTGACGCGCCGGTAGTCGATCGTGGCGGGGTCGACACGCAAGTTGCGCCCGAGGTAGGAGACCGGCGTGTCGGCCTCGCTGTTGTCTTGCGAATAGATCACGAGGCTGACGCTGCCGTCGGCGCTCTCGAACTGCTCGCCCACCCCTTTCGGCGACGGACCCTTCGAGAGGAAGAGACCGGCGGGATATTGCACGCGAGTGCCGTATTCGGGGATCACGTATGTGGTCCAGTCCGGATCCTCCGGCTGCGGCACTGCCTGTGCCGTCGCAATCGCCGGCCAGGCCGCGAGCGCCAGCGACAGCAATGCAGCAACATCCCGTAGAGGCACCCGCATGGCCGAGCCGCCGCTCTCTCCGGGAAGACAATGAAGGTCGCCGCGCGCCGGTTCCCGCCATTGCGCTGTGCGCGCCCGTCGGCACGAGGCGGTCCGCAGCGACGGGAGGCGATCAGAATCCGACGGCGGTGCCGTGGAGGTCGTACGCCTCGGCGCGTTCGATCCGCACGGTTGCGATCTCGCCCACGCGCAGCGGCCGGCGGCTCGCCACGTAGACCGCGCCGTCGATCTCCGGCGCGTCGGCGCGGCTGCGGCCCTTGGCGAGCCGCGCACCGGCGCCGGCGCCTTCCGCCGTCGCGGATGCGCGGCGGGAGGGGGGAGGGGAGGCGGGTGCCGAAACCGCGGCCTCGTCGATGAGCACCGGTTGGCGGGTGCCGACCCTGCGTTGCAGCCGCTTGCGCGAGATCGCCTGCTGGTGCCGCATCAGCCGGTGCCAGCGCTCCTCCTTCACCGGCTCGGGCACCGCTGCCGCCAGCTCGTTCGCCGCGGCGCCCTGCACCGCCTCGTAGCGGAAGCAGCCGACCCGATCGAGCTCGGCTTCGCCGAGCCAGTCCAGCAGCATCCGGAAGTCATCCTCGGTCTCGCCGGGAAAGCCGACGATGAAGCTCGAGCGGATCGCGAGATCGGGGCAGAGCGCGCGCCAGCGCCCGATGCGCGCGAGCGTCTGCTCCTGCGCCGCCGGCCGCTTCATCCGGCGCAGGATCTCGGGGCTCGCGTGCTGGAACGGGATGTCGAGATAGGGGAGCACACGTCCTTCCGCCATCAGCGGGATGATCTCGTCGACGTGCGGATAGGGGTAGACGTAGTGCAGCCGCACCCAGACGCCGAGCTCGCCGAGCGCGCGGGCGAGGTCGACGAGCTTCGCCCGCAGCTCGCGGCCGCGCCAGCTGCTCGCGGCGTAGCGGAGGTCGAGCCCGTAGGCGGAGGTGTCCTGGGAGATGACCAGGAGCTCCTTCACGCCGGCGGCGACGAGCCGCTCGGCCTCGCGCAGGACGTCGGCCGCCGGCCGCGACACTAGCTCCCCGCGCAGCCGCGGGATGATGCAGAAGCTGCAGCGGTTGTTGCAGCCTTCCGAGATCTTGAGATAGGCGTAGTGGCGCGGCGTGAGCTTGATGCCCTCGGGGGGAACGAGGTCGAGAAACCGGTCGTGGCGCGGCGGCAGCGCCCGGTGCACGGCCTCGACCACGGTCTCGTATTGCTGCGGGCCGGTGACCGCGAGCACCTGCGGATAGGCGCGGGTGATCCTGTCGGGCTCGGCGCCCATGCAGCCGGTCACGATCACCCGGCCGTTCTCGGCGAGCGCCCGGCCGATGGCGGCGAGCGATTCGGCCTGCGCGCTGTCGAGGAAGCCGCAGGTGTTCACCACCGCGAGATCGGCCCCC
This sequence comes from Xanthobacteraceae bacterium, assembly GCA_036406655.1. Lineage (GTDB taxonomy): Bacteria > Pseudomonadota > Alphaproteobacteria > Rhizobiales > Xanthobacteraceae > VAZQ01. Next base: position 15,861 of record DASXAP010000006.1, read on the forward strand.
CGGTGCTCGCGGCTGAGCTCGTAGCCCTCGGCGCGCAGCCTGGTGACGATGCGCTCGCTGTCGACCAGCGCCTTGGGGCAGCCGAGCGAGACGAAGCTCACCCGGGGAGCGCGCGTCCCGGCGCCCGATGCGGGGTTGCGGTCGGTCATGGGCGGGAGGGGCTAGCGGAGACGCGCGCGCAGCGCAAGCGGGGAGGTCGGGGCGCGGGCACAGGCGCGCCGCGGCCGGATGCGGCCTCCCAGCGCGCCCCGAGAACCGAGGCACCCGGGGCCAGGGTGTGGGCCACAACCTCGGCGGCGCAGCGCCGCGGTGCACTCTTGCCCCGCTGCCCTGGGAATGGCGCTTTCCCAGCCTTGCCAAGGGCTGCTACGCATAACCGGGAGCGCGCTTCGAGCGGTGGGCCACCGGCAATGCAACGGTGCCTGCGGAGCATGATACGGGGAAGCAGCCGGCGGTGATCCCATGCCCATGTCGAGCAAGCCGGAGAGCTGGCATCCTTTCACCGCCCAGGAGCGCGTCATCCTCTTCTGCGCCGCCACCGGCATCGACCACGCCGCAGCCGGGATCATCGGCCAC
>DASXAP010000007.1:0-36634 GCA_036406655.1 Xanthobacteraceae bacterium
CGCATCTCGCTCGGCATCAAGCAGCTGCAGGGCGATCCGATGGACAGCGCGGGCGACCTGAGGAAGGGCTCGGTGGTGACCTGCGAGGTGACCGAGGTGAAGGACTCCGGCATCGAGGCGAAGATCATCGGCACCGATCTCACCACCTTCATCAAGCGCTCGGAGCTGGCGCGCGACCGCGGCGAGCAGCGGCCAGAGCGCTTCGCCATCGGGCAGAAGGTCGACGGCCGCGTCATCCAGTTCGATCGACGCACGCACAAGGTGCAGGTGTCGATCAAGGCGCTGGAGGTAGCGGAGGAGAAGGAGGCCATCGCCCAGTACGGATCGTCCGATTCGGGTGCCACCCTCGGCGACATTCTCGGCACCGCGCTCAAGCGCGCCACCGAGAAGCCGGCGGAGAAGAAAGAGTAGGAGCGAACGAGGAACCAGCGCCATGTCGCTCGATGCCGACACGATCGTCGATCGCCGCCGGATGCGGCGCAAGCTGACCTTCTGGCGCCTGCTCGCCATTGTCGTCGCCATCGGCGCGGTCATCGCGGTCGGCGTCGCCTTGCGCGCGCCCGGCACCGGCATGCTGACCGGCCCGGGCCGTGCCATCGCCCGGGTGACCATCACCGGGCTGATCCGCAACGACCAGCAGCGGGTCGAGGCGCTGGAGCGGCTCGGCAAATCCCGCGTCCCCGCCGTGATCGTGCACATCAACAGCCCCGGCGGGACCACCTCCGGCTCCGAGCAGCTGCATGACGCTTTGAAGCGGCTCAAGGAGCAGAAGCCGCTGGTCGTCGTGGTCGACGGGCTCGCGGCCTCCGGCGGCTACATGACCGCCATCGCCGCCGACCACATCATCGCCCAGGACACGTCGCTGATCGGCTCGATCGGCGTGCTGTTCCAGTATCCGAACGTCGCCGATCTCTTGAAGACGCTCGGCATCAGGATGGAGGAGATCAAGTCCTCCCCGCTCAAGGCCGCGCCGAACGGATTCGAGCCGACCTCGCCGGAGGCGCGCGCCGCGATCGAGGCGATCGTCTCCGATTCCTATGCCTGGTTCCGCGGGGTGGTGCAGGCGCGCCGGCAGCTCGACGACGCCACGTTGGAGCGGGTGGCCGACGGCCGCGTGTTCACCGGCCGGCAGGGCCTCGCCCTCAAGCTCGTCGACGAGCTCGGCGACGAGAAGACGGCGATCGCCTGGCTGGCGAAGGAGAAGAACATCGACCCCAGCACCCCGGTCCGCGACTACCGTCTGCGCGACCGGTTCAGCGACCTGCCGTTCCTGCATACCGCGGCGGTCGCCGTGCTCGACGCGCTCGGGCTGGGCGACTTCGCGCGCCGGCTGGAGAGCTGGGGCGCGGCGCAGGCGCTGGAGCGGCTCAACCTTGACGGTCTGTTGGCGCTTTGGCACCCTCCCGGCGCGAACTAGAAGCGCGCTCCGGTCGAATTGATGCACATCGGTCCAGCGGCGTCCTCACCCTCCCCTGGAAGGGGAGGGTCGGCGACGCGCTCTTGCGCGGCGCCGGGGTGGGGTGAAATCGGAACGTTCGAGACGAGGTCACCCCACCCCGCTCGCCACCTCGCGCAAGCGCTCGGCGGCTTCGCGACCCTCCCCTTCCAGGGGAGGGTGAGGCTCCTGCGGGACGATGTGCGTCAATTCAACCGGAATGCCGCGCATCGTATCCAGGGACGCCGATGATCAAATCCGAGCTCGTGCAGCGCATCTCGGCGCAGAATCCTCATCTCTACCAGCGCGACGTCGAGAACATCGTCAACGCCATTCTCGGCGAGATCGTCGCCGCCATGGCGCGCGGCGACCGGGTCGAGCTGCGCGGGTTCGGCGCCTTCTCGGTGAAGCACCGCCCCGCCCGCACCGGGCGCAATCCGCGCACCGGCGCGCATGTCTCGGTCGACAGGAAGTCGGTTCCGTTCTTCAAGACCGGCAAGGAGATGCGCGAGCGGCTCAACCGCCCGGCGCCGCCGGCACCGACGACGGCTTGACCGCGATGCTGCGCAAAGCCGTCATGGCGCTCGTCCTGGTGCCGCTCGCGATCGTGCTCGTCGCCTTCGCCGTCGCCAACCGGCAGACGGTGATGGTGTCGTTCGATCCGTTCGACCCGGCGCATCCCGCCTACACCCTGCGCCTCCCGCTGTTCGAGCTGGACCTCCTGCTCGTCATTGCCGGGGTGATCATCGGCGGCATTGCCGCCTGGCTGCGGCAGGGCAAATGGCGGCGTGCGGCGCGCCTGGCGCAGGGAGAGGCGCGCGAGCTGCGCGCCGAGGTCGAGCGGCTCAGGCAGCGCCTCGGCGAGCCGACGGCCGAGCCGCACCGTGCTCCCCAGGCGCCGCGCCTCACCATCGCCCCGCCGGCGGCGTGAGCGCGCTAACGCCCCCCTGCAAATCAAGGCGTATATGGCGGGCTCATTGATCCGTCTTTATATTGAGACGCAGGTTGATCATGAACGTCCAGCAGACCGATCGAAAGAAGCTTCTCGCCCAGTTGCGAGCGGTTGAACAGAAGTTCCCGCTCCGCTTCGTTGGTCTGCTTCCGCGCGGAGCCGCGGCGCATGTCTTCGATGATGACGCTATCGATCTCCTCGCGGAGAGGCGCGAAGGTCTTTCGCTGTTAAGTCTCGTGGGCGCGGAGCACGAGCTGGGAAAGAAACTCGGTCGGCCGGTTGGCATCGTTCTCGTGAGCGGCCTGAGGGGCGAGCATGGTGAACGCGTCAAGGCTTCCGCTCGTCCGCTCTGATGCGTGACGTCGCTGCACGCCTGTCTGATGCGAGAGAATATGCGCGCCGGGCTGCTGGCTACGTCGAGGACGTCGAGGAGATTGCATTCGCTTCCGACATAATGAGGAGGGAAGCCGTCTGCTTCTGCCTCTTGATCGTCGGTGAGGCTTGCGTCGAAGCTGCCAAAGAATTGGTGATTCTTCCCAGCGGGATTCCTTGGATGGAAATCAAGGGCATGCGAAACATTCTCGTGCATGAGTACTGGCAGATCGACGAGGCGATCATCTATAAGGTAGCGCGCGATGAAGCGGTGCCGCTTGCCGATCAACTCGACGCAATGATCGACAGTCTTAGGTCCGTCTGAGCGGTTTGCGAGGCGATGCAAATTTTCGCGTGGCATTGACTGGATCACGGGGCAGCGCAGATTAGATGAACCTCCTCGTCAAGATCTGCGGCCTGAGCACGCCGGCAACGCTCGACGCCGCGCTCGATGCCGGTGCCGACATGGTAGGCTTCGTCTTCTTTCCCCCCTCGCCGCGCAATGTCGGTCACGCGGCGGCCCGCGCGCTCGGCCTGCTGGTGCGCGGCCGCGCGCAGAAGGTGGCCTTGACCGTCGACGCGACCGACGAGGAGCTCGGCGACATCATCGCCGCGCTCGAGCCCGACCTGCTGCAGCTGCACGGCCGCGAGACGCCGGAGCGGGTGGCGGCGGTGCGCACCCGCTTCGGTCTGCCGGTGATGAAGGCGCTGCCGGTCGCCGAGCGCTCCGACCTTTCCCCGGTCCGCCTCTACGACAAGGTGGCCGACCGCCTGCTGTTCGATGCCCGCGCGCCGCGCCGGGCCACCCGTCCGGGCGGCCTCGGCAACAGCTTCGACTGGCGGCTGCTCGACGGGCTTACGGCCGCGGTGCCGTTCATGCTCTCCGGCGGCCTCGATGCCGGCAACGTGGCGCAGGCGCTGCACATCACGCGGGCGGGCGCGGTCGACGTATCCTCCGGCGTCGAGCGCACGCCCGGCGACAAGGATGCCGAGAAGATCCGCGCCTTCGTCGCCGCCGCCCGCGCCGCGGCAGGAGGCCGCGCCGCCGCCGGCAAGCGCATGGGGAAGGCATGAGCATGGAGCTGCGACAGCCCAACTCGTTCCGCACCGGCCCCGACGAGCAGGGACATTTCGGCATCTATGGCGGCCGCTTCGTCGCCGAGACGCTGATGCCGCTGATCCTCGAGCTCGAGCGCGCCTATGCCGAGGCGAAGCGCGATCCCGGCTTCCGCCGGCAGATGGACGGATACCTGAAGGACTATGTCGGCCGGCCGACCCCGCTCTACTTCGCCGAGCGGCTGACCGAGCATCTGCGCGGCGCAAGGATCTATCTCAAGCGCGAGGACCTCAACCACACCGGCGCGCACAAGGTGAACAACGTGCTGGGCCAGATCCTGCTGGCCCGCCGGATGGGCAAGCCGCGCGTGATCGCCGAGACCGGGGCCGGCATGCACGGGGTCGCCACCGCGACGATGTGCGCGAAGTTCGGCCTGCAATGCGTGGTCTATATGGGAGTGATCGATGTCGAGCGGCAGAAGCCGAACGTGCTGCGCATGCGGGCGCTGGGGGCCGAGGTGCGCGGCGTCGAATCCGGGTCGAAGACGCTCAAGGACGCGATGAACGAGGCGCTGCGCGACTGGGTCACCAATGTCGCCGATACCTTCTACTGCATCGGCACGGTCGCCGGGCCGCATCCCTATCCGATGATGGTGCGCGACTTCCAGTCGATCATCGGCAACGAGACCCGCGAGCAGATCATGGCCGCCGAGGGGCGGCTGCCCGATTCGCTGTTCGCCTGCATCGGCGGCGGCTCGAACGCGATGGGGCTGTTTCATCCCTTTCTCGACGAGCGGCAGATCGAGATCTACGGCGTCGAGGCGGCGGGTCACGGTCTCGCCAGCGGGCTGCACGCGGCCTCGATCGCCGGCGGCCGTCCCGGCGTGCTGCACGGCAACCGCACCTATCTGCTGATGGACGCGGACGGCCAGATCCGGGAGGCGCACTCGATCTCCGCCGGGCTCGACTATCCCGGCATCGGCCCGGAGCACGCCTGGCTCAACGACCTCAAGCGGGTCACCTATCTCTCGGCGACCGACGAGGAGGCGCTCGCGGCGTTCGAGCTCTGCTCACGTCTCGAAGGGATCATTCCGGCGCTCGAGCCCGCGCATGCGCTCGCCCGCGTCATCGAGCTCGCGCCACGCAAGCCCGGGGATCACCTGATGGTGGTGAACCTGTCGGGGCGCGGCGACAAGGACCTCGCCAGCGTGGCCGAGCATCTCGAGCGCCGAGCGAGGCAGCGGCAGTGATCAGCCGTCAGAAGCTCGTCGGCTGGACCATCGTCGTCGTCTCCGCCGCCTATATCGCCTGGTTCCTGCGGGTGCGGCTGCTCGATGTCGGACCTCTCATCGCGAGGAAGGAATGGGTGCAGCTCGCAGGCGCGATCCTCTGCCTGATGCTGGGCACCATCAATGTCCGCATGGCGGCGATGCGCGAGCAGCGGCGCAAGGGTCCGCCGCAGTGACCTGGCGCGCCGGCACGAGTCGCGTGGAGATGATCCCCGCCGCCGCCCTTGACCTGCACCCGGGTGACCTGGGTTGGGCTCCGGCGAACCTTGGGAGACGCGCGGCGGTGCCGCAGCGTTCCCTCCCCCGCTTGCGGGGGAGGGACAGGGTGGGGGCCGCACGCGAGCATTCCGAAAGCTCCCCCCCTCCCCAGCCCTCCCCCGCAAGCGGAGGGCGATTGCATATGCGCTTCGTCATGCCCGGCTTTATGCCGGGCATCCACGTGTTGTGCCTGCGCAACGGCGTGGATGGCCGGGACAAGCCCGGCCATGACGACCCATATGCGATTGCCCTGCCCGCAAGCGGGGGAGGGAGCAGATCCCGTGCGGCGCAGCCATGCGGCTCGATTGATGTCTGCGGTGCGGCGGAGCAGGCGGGGGAGCCTCGGCTCCTGCTTCGGCCGTCGCATCACCGGCAGCGCGGGCGCTGCGCATGAGCACGCGCATCGACCGGAGGTTTGCCGAGCTGAGGCAGGAGGGCCGTGCCGCGCTCGTGACCTTCCTCACTGCCGGCGACCCGGATCCGGCGACCTCGCTTGCCATCGTCCGTGCGCTGCCGGCTGCCGGCGCCGACGTGATCGAGCTCGGCATGCCGTTCACCGACCCCATGGCCGACGGTCCGGCGATCCAGATGGCATCGCAGCGCGCGCTCCAGGCCGGGCAGACCATGCACAGGACGCTCGAGATGGTGCGCGAGCTTCGCCGCGGCGACGACCAAACCCCGCTGGTGCTGATGGGCTACTACAATCCGGTCTACATCTACGGCGTCGAGCGCTTCCTGGCCGATGCCGGGTCGGCCGGCGTCGACGGGTTGATCGTGGTGGACCTGCCGCCCGAGGAGGACGCGGAGCTGTGCCTGCCCGCGCTCGCCGCGGGCCTGAACTTCATCCGTCTCGCCACGCCCACCACCGACGACCGGCGCCTCTCCGCGGTGCTCGCCAACACGTCGGGCTTCGTCTACTACGTCTCGGTGACCGGCATCACCGGGAGCGCGGCGCCCGATACCGCGGCGGTGACCGCGGCGGTCGCCCGGATCAAGCGCCATACCGCGCTGCCGGTGGCGGTCGGCTTCGGCGTGCGCAGCGCCGAGCAGGCGGCGGCGATCGCCGCCGCCGCCGACGGCGTGGTGGTCGGCTCGGCGCTCGTCAACGCGCTCAAGGCGAGCCTCGACCGCGCGGACAAGGCGACCGGCAAGAGCGAGCGCGCCGTGCTCGATCTGGTGGCGGCGCTCGCGCGCGGCGTGCGCGGCGCGCGGGGTGGGGCGGTGCCATGACGCCGGACGCGGGATCATTTGCCGATTACAAATGGCTGGAGGCGTGCTTACATGGTGGGCCGTAGCGCTGGAGCTCGGCAATGAACTGGATCTCCAACGTCGTCCGGCCGAAGATCCGCAACTACTTCGCGCGCCGGGAGACGCCGGAAAACCTCTGGATCAAGTGCCCGGAGACCGGTCAGCTCGTGTTCTACAAGGACGTCGAGGCGAACCAGTTCGTCATTCCCGGCTCCAATTACCACATGCGCATGGGGACCGTGGCGCGCCTGAAGTCGATCTTCGACAACGAGACCTGGCTCGACATCGCCATTCCCCAGGTGCCGCTCGACCCGCTGAAATTCCGCGACGAGCGGCGCTACACCGATCGCCTGAAGGATGCGCGCGCCAAGTCGGGCACCAACGACGCCATCAAGCTCGGGCTCGGCAAGCTCGACGGCCTGCCGGTCGTGATCGGGGCGCATGATTTCGAGTTCATGGGCGGCTCGCTCGGCATGGCGGCGGGCGAGGCGGTGATCAAGGGGCTCGAGACCGCGGTCGAGAAGGGCACTCCCTTCATCATGTTCGCCGCCTCCGGCGGCGCGCGGATGCAGGAGGGCATCTTCGCGCTGATGCAGATGCCGCGCACCACCGTCGCAGTGCAGATGCTGCGGGAGGCGCGCAAGCCGTATATCGTGGTGTTCACCAATCCGGTCACCGGCGGGGTGACCGCCTCCTACGCCATGCTCGGCGACGTGCACATCGCCGAGCCCGGCGCGCTGATCGGATTCGCCGGCCCGCGGGTGATCGAGCAGACCATTCGCGAGAAGCTCCCCGCCGGCTTCCAGCGCGCCGAATACCTCAGGGATCACGGCATGGTGGACCTGGTCGTGCACCGGCATCAGCTGCGTCCCACCCTCTCCATCCTGTGCCAGATCCTGACCCGGACGCCGCCGCGCCGGCCGGCGGAAGGCTCCGGGGTGTCGGCGCCCGCTCCCGTCTGATAGCGGCGAAGAGCCGCTTCCGTAGGGTGGGCAACGGCGCCACACGCATTCTCGCCAGCGAGCGGCGGGTCAGTGCGCCGTTGCCCAGCGCTTGCATGCGGAACGGTGGGCAAGATCGCCGTCATGTTTTTCTCTCGGCAAGGTCACGAGGCGATCTTGCGCACCCTACGCAATCCTGACGTGCTAATTGTTTTCTCCAGTCATGACCCCGGTCGATTCAATGCTCGCGCGGCTCACGGCGCTCCATCCCAGGCGCATCGATCTGTCGCTCGAGCGGATGCGGCGCCTCCTCGCCGCCCTCGATCATCCCGAGCGGCGGCTGCCGCCCGTCATCCACGTGGCCGGCACGAACGGCAAGGGCTCCACCATCGCCTTCATGCGGGCGATCGCCGAGGCAGCGGGGCTCGCCGTCCACGTCTATACCTCGCCGCATCTCGTGCGCTTCAACGAGCGGGTCCGCCTCGGCAGCGACGGCGGGCGCCTCGCCTCGGACGACGAGCTCGGCGGCGCATTCAACGAATGCGAGGCCGCCAATGCCGGCGCGCCGATCACCGTGTTCGAGATCACCACCGCCGCGGCATTCCTGCTGTTCGCGCGCCACCCTGCCGATCTGCTCCTGCTCGAGGTCGGGCTCGGCGGCCGGCTCGACGCCACCAACGTGATCGAGCGGCCGCTGGCAACGGTGATCACGCCGGTCTCGCTCGACCACCGCGAGCATCTCGGCGACACCCTGGGGCAGATCGCGCAGGAGAAGGCGGGCATCCTCAAGCCCGGCGTGCCCGCGGTCGTCGCGGCGCAGCCGCGCGAGGCGCTCGCCGCCATCGAGCGGCAGGCCGCCCGTGTCAAGGCGCCGATCCGCGTCGCCGGCGAGGACTGGACGGCCACGGAGGAGCGCGGCCGGCTGGTTTACCAGGACGATGCCGGTCTCCTCGACCTGCCCGCCCCCCGGCTCTTCGGGCGCCACCAGTTCGAGAATGCCGGCGTCGCCATCGCCGCCCTGCGCGCGGTCACCGCGCTCAGGCTGCCGGCTTGGGCCTTCGAGACCGGGGTGGCCAAAGCCGAGTGGCCGGCGCGGATGCAGCGGCTGGCGAACGGGCCGGTCGCGGCGATGGTCCCCCGGGGAAGCGAGCTCTGGCTCGACGGCGGCCACAACGCCGACGGCGCTCGGGCGGTGGCGAACGCGCTCGCCGACCTCGAGGAGCGGGTATCGCGCCCGCTGGTGCTCGTGGTCGGCATGCTCGCCAGCAAGGACTGCGAGGGCTTCCTGCGCAATTTCGCGGGGCTGGCGCGCGGCGTGGTCGCGGTGCCGGTTCCCGATCAGGAGAACAGCATGCAGGCCGAGGCGCTCGCCGCAATCGCCCGCGCCGCCGGCATCCCCGCCCGCACCAGCGCCGATTTCGGCTCGGCGCTGTCGGCGATCGCCGGCCTCGAGCTCGAGGCGCCGCCGCGCATCCTGATCACGGGCTCGCTCTACCTCGCCGGCGCGGTGCTCAGGGCCAACGCGACGCTGCCGGCGTGAACGGCACGCCCCCTGCCGGCGAAGAGCCCGTCCGGCGGCGTGGATGGAGGCCGGCGGAATCCGCTAGGATCGGCGCTCGCGCCGAGCGCGAGGCCCAGCGCGCCGGTGGATTCCCGCTTGCTCGGCTCGAGGGGGAGACGATGGACAACAGGCTCTACGACTATTCACCGATCGTGTCGCGGCCGAAGCTGGTCTGGCCCGGCGGGGCGCGTCTGGCGTTCTATGTCGGCCTCAATATCGAGCATTTCGAAGTCGACAAGCCGGCCACCAGCATCTTCGCGGCGACCGCCGCCTTCGCGCCCGATCCGCTCAACTATGGCTGGCGCGACTATGGCGTCCGCGTCGGCATCTGGCGGATGATCGAGGCGCTGGACAGATACGGGATGCGCGCCTCGGTGCTGCTCAACGCCGACGTGTGCCGGCACTATCCGCAGATCATCGAGGCGGGGCGTCAGCGGCGCTGGGCCTGGCTCGCGCACGGCAGGAACAACTCGATCTTCCAGGTCGGGATGAACGCCGACGCGGAACGCAAATATCTCAAGGAGGTGGTGGATACGATCGCCGCGGCAACCGGCCAGACGATCAAGGGCTGGCTCGGCCCGGCCTTGACCGAGACGTTCGAGACGCCGCGGCTCCTCAAGGAGCTCGGTCTCACTTACGTGCTCGACTGGTGCGCCGACGACCAGCCCTTCGCGCTGAACGTGCCGGGAATGATGTCGGTGCCCTATTCGATCGAGATCAACGACATCACCATGTGCGTCGGCAAGAGCCTGCCGGGCGAGGAGTTCTGCCGCATGATCGTCGACCAGTTCGATCAGCTCTACCGCGACAGCGAGCAGTCGGGCCGGGTCATGGCACTCTGCCTGCATCCTTTCGTCAGCAATCAGCCGCACCGGCAGAAATATCTGGAGCGGGCGCTGGAATACATCTCCCGCCATCCCGGAGTGTGGCTGACGACCAGCGACGAGATCGCCGCCCATTACGCAGCGAGCTACCTGCCGGCGCGGTGATCGCGTGAATCGGAAAGACGGCCGCACGGGCGGCGCGTCGTCCCGATTGTCGGTCCGGGAACTCGATTGCCCGCGCTGGCGTTGGAGCGACGCGAGAACGGCGCCGGCCGAAGCAGCTGCTGCCGGGCGGTGCCGGCGTGCCCTCGACGACGCCGGTGCTCTCGACCCGCCGCATCGATCACCACGAACCAGCTCCACAGGCTGCACATGACCAGGACATTCGCTCGCCTGTCCACCTTCATCGCCGTCCAGTCCGGCCGCCCGATCACCTTCATTCTCGCAGCGATGATCATCATCCTATGGGCGGTGACCGGGCCCCTGTTCAACTACTCGGACACCTGGCAGCTCGTGATCAACACCGGCACCACGATCGTCACCTTCCTGATGGTGTTCATCATCCAGAACACGCAGGATCGCGACGGCGCGGCGATCCAGGCGAAGCTCGATGAGCTCATCCGCAGTCACAAGGCGGCTCAGAACAGCTTCATCGGCATCGAGCATCTGACCCAGGACGAGATCGAGGAGTACCGGCACAGCTGCGCCGCGCTGGCGAAGAAGGCGGCCGAGCGGGCGGCGAGAAGCCCCCGGCAGGAGCGGTGAACCAGGTGTACCAGGTGCGGCCGCTGCATCGGCTGCGGCCATCGCGCCGGCCTGCGCCGGGCCTGGCGCCATTCACGCCCGTCCGCTCGAGGAGCCGTCGTGATCTCGATGCCCCGCATGCTGCACGCATGAGCGGGGCATGACCGGCTGGCGATGCGGCCCGCCCGGGGTCAGCCCGGCGTGAGCCCGTGCTGCTTGAGGCCCGCGGCCGCAGCCGGCGCGGTGAGGAACCTGATGAGCGCCCGGGCAGCCTCCGGCTCCTTCGCCCCGGCAGCGATGCCGCCCGAGAACAGGGTGATGTGCTGCAGCTCCGGCGGAAGCGGTCCGACGATCTCGATGCCTTTGACCGGGATGAGCTCGCTCAGCTGGTGAAAGCCGATCTCGGCCTCGCCGCGCGCCACGACCTCGCCGACCGGCTCGCCGGGCTTCACGATCGCCGTCTTCGTCTTGACCTGGTCGGAGATGCCGAGCTTCTCGAGCATGCGTACGATGTAGAGGCCGCTGGCTCCGCCCGACCAGGCGATCGATCTCGCGGCGAGCACTGCCGTCTTCACCGCGTCGGCCGAGCCGATATCGGGCTTGGGCGCACCGGAGCGGACCGCGACGCTGATGCCCGATCTCGCGAAATCGGTGCGGCTGTCGGCGGCGAGCTTCTGCTCCTTGATCAGCTCCTGCGCACCGCTGCTGCTCAGGATCACGACGTCGGCAGCCTCGCCGCCGGCAATACGCTTGCGGATGTCGGGAGAGCTCGACCACGCCGCGTTGACCGTGTGGCCGCTCGTCTTCTCGAACTGCGGGAGGAGATCGAGATAGGCCCCCCTGAGCGCGGCGGAGGCGAGGAGCTTGATCTCGGCGCTCCGCGCCGTCACGGGCACGAGCAGAACAGCCAGCAGGATGATCAGTCGCGCTTTCATCATCGTCCTCCGCGGAAAGCCCTCGAGATCGGCCCGGTCCAGGACCAATGCACGCTTTCCCGGGCAAGTCGATCCCGCCGAAAGGTTCGCGACCGGCGCAGTCGATCGGGTCTTCGCGCTGAACGATCTACGGGTTGGCCTTGGTTCTCAAGTCGAGCACCCGGCGCGGCTTTGCCTTGTCGTGGCCTCGCGGCAGCGTCCCGAAAGCCACCAGCTCCACCCGGGCATTGATTCCGACCGCGGCTTTCACGGCGGCACACAACCGGCTCTCCAGCTCGGATGAGCCGGCCAGATCCGCAGCCAGCGGCTCGGCCCGCACCGTCAGGCGCGGGAGACTGTCGCCCTCGACGACGATCTGGTACTCGGACGACAGTTCCTTGAATTGGCGCACGGCGTTCTCGATCGCCAGCGGGAAAACGTTGGCTCCCCGAATCCAGATCATGTCGTCGATTCGACCGAGGATCCCGCCTTCCAGCCGGGTGCCCGTAAATCCGCATCGGCAGGCCGGCTCGACGGCGAAACGCACGACATCGCGGGTGCGATAGCGCAGGAGCGGCTGCGTATCGCCGACGAGATTCGAGACCACGAGCTCTCCCGCCTCGCCGGCGGCAAGCTGCCTGCCGGTCTGCGGATCGATCGCCTCGACCAGCGCCATGTCGCTGGCGATGTGAAGCGCGGTCGAGTGCGCGCACGATCCCCCGAGCGGGAAGATCTCCGTCAGCCCGAAGCCGTCGCGGACCTGGGCGCCCCAGCCTTGCGCCAGCCGTTCGCGGGAGGCCGCCACGGCTGCGCCGGGCTCGCCCACCGAAGCTATGGCGCGTATGCCGGCCTCTCGCAGATCGACCCGCATCGCCGCGGCAACGTCGAGGAGGTGCAGCAGATAGGAGGCCGTCCCGGTGACGACGGTCGGTTTCAGATCGAGGATCATCCCGATCTTGGTCCTGCTGTCGTAGCGTCCGGCATGCACCACCAGGGCCCCGAGCCGCTGCGCCGTCGCGGCTGCCAGCGTCGGCCCGATCAGCCCGTCGGTCGGGCCGAGGATCATGACGATATCGCCCGGACCGAGCGTCGGGTTGCGCTGAAATCGGTCGAGGACATACGACCAATCCCGCTGCGAGAAGACGCGCCGCAACGGCACTCCGGTGGTGCCGGATGTCGCGGCAAAGTGCCGCCACCGGCTGCGATCGGTGGCGACATAGGAGCCGAACGGAGGGAAGGCGGCCTGGTCCTGCTGCAGCTCGCGCCGGTCGCAGAAAGGGATCAGCCCGAGCTCGTCGATCGATGTGATGTGCTGCGGCAGCAGGCCTACGGCGTCGAACTTGCGGCGCCAGAACGGGGTGCACTCGTACACGTATCGCGCCATGGCGGCGAGGCGAGCGCCCTGGAGCGCACGCAGCTCGCCGGCCGGCAGCCGCTCCAGCTTCCAGTCGAGCACGGCATAGTTCGGCAGCCGGCTCATGACGAGGAGTCCTCGGGAAAGACCAGCGCACGCCGCTGCGCAATCGTGAGCCAGACCGGCGTGCCCTCGGGGATGACCTCGGACGGATCGGTATAGGCGCGCAGAATGGTGTCGAACACCCGTATCCGGTATTCCACACGGCTTCCGAGAAAGCTCGATCTCTCGACCCGACCGACGAGGCTCACACCGCGCTGGGGGCGGGCACGATCGAGCCTCGTGTCTTCCGGGCGGAAGATCAGCCTCACCGGCCGCCCCGGCTGCTGGCTTGCAAGTCCCGGCGGCAGATCGAGGGGCAGACAGGCGCCGTCCGGCAGCTCGACCCCGTGCGCATTGCGCGCAAGCCGCGCCGGAATGATGTTGGCGGCGCCGAGGAATGAGGCCACGAAGGGGTCGGCGGGCGACAGGTATATCGGCCGCGGCGCGTCTTCCTGGACGATCCTGCCGGCCGCCATCACCGCGATCCGGTCCGACATCGCCAGCGCCTCGGTCTGGTCGTGGGTGACGTAGAGGGTGGTGACGCCGACGCGGGACACCAGCTCTCGCAGCTCGTCGCGCATGCGCTCGCGCAACTTTGCATCGAGGTTGGACAACGGCTCGTCGAGCAGCAGCAGCTTGGGCTCGCGCACCAGCGCGCGCGCCAACGCCACGCGCTGCTGCTGGCCGCCCGACAGGTCGGTGGCGGGCCGCCGCTCGAATCCTTCCATGCCGACGAGGGCGAGCGTCTCGCCGACCCGGGAGCGGATCACGCTGCGCGGGGGCCGGTTGCGGCAGACCAGAAGCGGAAATGCAACGTTCCCGAGCACGTCGAGATGCGGCCAGATCGCGTAGCTCTGAAACACCATTCCGATGCTGCGCTTGTGGGTCGGCACGTGAATGCCGCGCTTTGCATCCGAGACCGTCTCCCCGCCGATCGAGATGGTGCCGAAGTCCGGACGCTCCAGGCCGGCGATGCAGCGCAGCGTCGTCGTCTTGCCGCAGCCGCTCGGACCCAGGAGCGTGTGGAAGTTCCCCTCCGCGATCTCTAACGAGACGCCTGCCACGGCCGCCGGCTGGCTCTTTCCGGGCGCATAGGTTTTCGCAAGATCGCGGACCGACAGCATCGCGCTCATGCCCGATCCTCCGCCGGGACGAAGAACGTCCGCGCCACAAAGATGACCGGAATGACCAGGAGGATGATCAGGGTGGCCAGCGCCCCCGCCATGTCGGTCTCACCGTTCTCGAAGAAGCGATAGAGGAAAACGCTGAGCACCTCGTTCTCCCCGCTGAGCAGAACGAGACCGAGCGTGAACTCGCGGAAGCCTATGATGAACAGCAGGATGAACGACGCGACGAGCGAGGGAGCGCTGATCGGCAGCACCACCCGGCGGATCGTTGCCGTCCACGCGGCGCCCGCGGCATAGGCTGCCTCCTCGAGCTCCTTGTGGATCTGCATCAGGGATGCCCGACTGAGCCGCGAGGTCACCGCCAGCCGGTACGAATAGGCCAGCACCAGGACCCATACCGTGCCGTAGATGCCGAGCGGCAGGTTGAGATAGAGCAGCATCGTGCCGAGGCCGGCGATGACGGAGGGAATCCCGATCGAGGCGAAGCTCAGCACGTCGATCAGCCATCGGCCGGCGAGGCGAGTCCGCACCAGGATCCAGGCCAGCGCCGCGCCGATCGCGGTGACAATGAGCGCGCTCCCTCCGGCGACGATGAAGGTATTCTTCGCCGCGGCGAGAAATCGCGGGTTCGCCAGCAGCCGGCGATAGCCGTCGAGCGAAGCCTGCGGCAGGCTGTCGAGCGAGAACGGGAGGAACTTGAACAGGCTGGTCCACACGAGCACCGCGCTCGGCAGCACGCTCGCAACCAGCACGAAAGCGACGACGAAGCTCAGGGCCGGCCAGCGCCAGCGGCCGAGCCCGATCCGGCGAATGCGATAGCCGCGGCCGGAGACGGTGACGAACCGCTCGGCCCGGCGGATCGTCAGGTTGTAGGCCGCGAGCAGCAGGAATCCGAGGAGGAGGAACGGCACCGCGGTCGCCGCGGCGATCCCGTAGTTCGGCAGACCGGAGGCCGGGTTGAGATCGTAGAAGATCCGCGTGCTGAACACCGTGATCTTGGCCGGCATGCCGATGATCAGCGGCAGCTCGAACTGCTCGAGCGTGATCAAGGTGACGAGAATGAGCGGGGCCAGCGTGCCGGGCCGCAGGATGGGCAGCGTGACGCGCCGGAACGTCCGCAGCGGCGAAGCGCCCGAGGCGGCGGCCGCCTCCTCGAACGCCGGGTTCATTGTCCGCAGCACGGCCGAGAGCAGCAGGAACAGGAACGGCACGCTGACGACGGCCTGGCAGAGGACGAGGCCGGCGAAGGTGAAGATGTTGAGCTGCAGGGCGCCGAGCCCATGCGCGGCGAAGAAGCGGTTGACCCATCCGGCATTGGGCCCGAACAGATGGATCCACGCGATCGCCAGCATCACGGTCGGAACGAGCAGGGGAAACAGGATCAGCGTGAACCAGAATCGGCGGCCCGGGAGATCGGTGCGCTCGACCAGCCAGGCGAGCGCGAAAGCGAGCGCAAAGCCGATCGCGACCGAGCCGATCGTGAACGCCAGCGTGTCCGACAGCATCGGAACGAGATCGGCGTCGGCAATCAGCGAGCGGTAATTGGCGATCGTCCAGCCGCTGCCCGGCTCGAACGGCAGGAATTCCGCCGGCCCGCGCAGCGAGGCCGCGAGCAGCATTGCGAGCGGTGCCGAGACGAGATAGGCCGCCGCGAGCGCGGCGCCGGCCAGAATCGCAAGCCCGCCCCAGCCGATGCCGCCCAGACGGTCGACGAACCGCCCGGAATGGACAACCGGCGATTCGACGGTTGTCCAGGCAGCCGTCACTACCTGCCTCGGCCGGAAACGAGCTGGCTGAGCTTCTTGTAGGCCTCCTCGCGAAGGACCATGTTGCTCGTGTCCTCGATGAGGAGACGTCCGCCGCGCTGCGTGAGCTCGGCGTAGATCGCCGACTTCGACCCTGCCCGCAAATCGCCGTCGAAGCGCAGCTGCTCACGCCGCCGCTTGGCCTCGTCGGTCACGAGCCAGCCGGCGAGGAGCGTGGCTGCATTCGGATGCGGCGCCGTCTTCATCCGTGCGGAGATGAATTGGACCGCCGGATAGGGGGAAACATAATGCCCATCCACCGGCATGCCCTCCTGCTTCCAGAACCGGCCGCCGGAAACAAACTCGGCAACGGACATGTGCCGCTCGCCGGTGCGCAGCAGGCTCTCGCGCGGAGCACGAGTGACCAGCAGGTCGTTGGCGTCGAGCAGGCTGCGGGCGAATTCCTCGGTCTTCGCCTCGCCCCATTCCATCGCCAGGAAGCCGAGCATGCGGGGAAACAGGAACTGGCTGGTGACGAGGCGGCTCTTCCACCGGTCGTGGAGAAGGTCGTCCCATGTCCGTGGAAGCTCCTCCTCCCGGACCAGGCTGGAATTGTAGACCACCCCGTAGACCGGGTTGTGGGTCGCCGCGGCCCTGCCGTCATGAAACACGTTCGCCGACGTCACGCCGAACAAGCTCCAGTCGATCTGTCCCAGCAAATCCCGCTCGGCGATGGGGTGAACGCCGCCGAGTGAATTGATATTGACGTCCACCGCGTGACGCCCGGCCCGCGCCTCGGCGATGATCTTGGTCGGCGCCGACAGGTCGGCCGACCAGTTGACCGTGATCCCGGGGAACCGTTTGCTGAACTCGTCGGGGATCCACGACAGCTCGCGCTGCTGCGGTCCCCAGAGCACGACCTCGCCCTCCGCCTTGGCCTTGGCGTGGAGGTCCTGCACGGCTCCGGCGCTGGTCCAATCCGGCTGGCCATGCAGGCGCCCTCCCGCGAGCCCTCCAAAAGCGGCCACCACTCCCAGAGCCGCCGCCTGCCGTCGTGTCATCCGGCCCATGGCGTGCCTCCTGCAGATCGCGAGGTCTGATCCGGTGGGGCCATCCTCAGCCTTCCACCGTTTTTTCCTTCGCACCATGGCTCCCCGTCAGCGACCGGTCGGGCTGCGGCACGAGCCCCTTGCTGACCGGACGGAACAGGCGCGTGTGCGGCACCTTGAGCTTGAAGATGCGAGCCGCATTGCCGCCCAGGATCAGGTTGATGTCGTCCTGAGGAATGTTCAGATTCCAGAGCTGCTTCAGGCTCCAGCCCCAGAGATCGACCTGGTGCCGCACTGGCCCGGCGTTGCGGGTCTGCACCGCGTAGACCTGCGGATGGTTGCCGGGCTGGCCGTGGAGCGGAATGCTCGCACCCCAGTCGGTTCCCCACACCAGCTTCTCGGCGCCGATATTCGGATCGATCAGCGCCTTGTGATAGAGCTCGGTCCACCACAGCCCGGTTTCGAGGTAGACGTTGTCGTTGCCTGCGGCAACCGCCAGACACTCCTCGACCAGGCGTTCCGACCACCAGCCCTGCATCCCGCCGTGGTCGAGGACGATCGGCACGTCGCGAAACTCGAAGGCGATGTCGGCAAGCCAGATCGGGTGCAGCGTTTCCGGCCAGTAATGATGGGTCAGTGGATAGCCCATCACCACCCCGGTGTGGATCGTCGCCGGCACCGCATGCCTGCGGGCGACCTCCATGATGGTCCGGATCTGGTCGAGCCGCTCGGTCTGGCCGAGCGTGGTCTTGCGCGACGGATCGCTCGGGATGCCTTCGCCGATCCCGGCATATTTGCCGGTCGACAGCAGGCGATCGAGCTCCGCCGCGGCGGCCTTGGCGGTCCAGGGCTCCTCGCCCGCGACCGCCTTGCGCCCGGTCTCCATCGCCGAGCACAGGGCGACGAACTTGTCGGGATGGCGGGCGACGATCGCCGCGTTGAGCTCGTTGCTCATGCCGAACGCCGGCAGCAGCACGCACATGTCGACGCGGTAGGCATCCATGTCGAACAGCAGCCGCGCCGAATTGTCGTAGGCGACGAGCTTGCGGATCGAGGCTGCGAGATCGGTGTAGCTGCGCTGCGCCGGATCGCTGTTTCCTTCCGCGGCCAGGGCGGACCCGGCGGCAAATCTCTGGGCATGCACATGGGTGTCGACGACGAAACGGCCCAACTTCACCTGCGCCTCCGTTGGCAAGCTTGTCCCTCGTGCTCAATCTCGGTGGAGCGCCGGCGGCTCACCTTGACCGGGGTCAAGCGTGACCGTGCTCCGGCACCGCCTCGCGACGCGGGCCGAAGAGCTTATGGCATCCTCCCGGCGGATGGAAAGAACGCGGCGCTGCCCGACGTGGTTACTTGCGATTCAGCGCGATGCCGCGGTGGCGGACGCCGGACGCGGCTGGCCCAGCGAGACCCACAGGTTGGGGTCGGACTGCGACTGCCGCTTCAGGAACCGGTAACCCGTCTGCCACCAGAGCCGGACATCCTCGTTCTGATTGTCGAGGATGTAGTCACCGCGGTCGGTGGCCACCGTCAGCACGGCATGCGCTTCGCCCTTGCGGTCGCGCACGACCGTGATCAGCAGCGCCTCGACCGGCCAGCCGGCCTCGATGAGCAGGCGGCGCTTCAGCAAGACATAGTCCTCACAGTCGCCGTAGCCGTCGTCGGGATAGGACCAGCGCTCGACGACGCCCCAGTGCTCGAGGTCGGTGAGCGGTTTCACCGTTTCGTTGACCCAGTCGTTGACGCGCAGGAGCTCGTTCCAGAACTCGGCCGAGACGGCAAGCTCGCGCGCCTCCGCCGTGTTGCCTGCACACTCGCCTGGTTGCAGCACACAGAACTCGACCCATCCGGCCGGCGGCCGCGTGACCTCGTAGACCGGAACGTGGAGCGGCGGCTCCGCTCCGGCGATCGCCGGGGCTGACCAGGCGGTGACCGCGAGCAGCGCCATGCCTATCGGTGCGAGCATCTTGGTGATTGTCTTGGCCATGGCAGGAGCCGTCACGATTCCACTTCGGACACGAGCTGGCCCGCAGGCTCTGCGTAGGATGACCTTGTCGGTGATGCTGCGAGGTCCCCGGGCGGCATCGTGTGTGCCGCATCGCGCCGCGCCTCGCCAGCCCATAGTTAAAAAAGGGTAAATGCCGGCACCGCCGTGCGCCGGGGATCGGCAGTCATGCGGCGCACACCGGTTGAGACGCCCGCGATCGCCCCTGATCGATCCCATGTAGGATGGGTGGAGCGCGCGCTCGGCGCGCGCGATACCCATCGCCCCCGGTTGCCCATATCTGATGGGTATCGCCCGCTGCGCGGGCTCCACCCATCCTACGGCCCAAGGTGCGACAGCGGGCTGGCTCTCTCGGGAAGAGCAGCTCAGCCCGGAGCGCGTGCAGGGTGGCTGTCCCGTCCGGGGACGTTCGTTGCGTTAAGGTTACCCAAAGGTAAATCCCGACACGCGGATTCCTTCTCGTATTCTTGCTGCCGGCGCGGAGGTGCGGCGCGTGCGGGCGACGCTTGTCGGCCAGGAAAGAGCACGCGCACTCCGAGCGCAGTCGCAGATGCGTGCAAGCCGCGAGGCCCGATGAAGCTCTTCCGAACGGCGTTCTGGTTGGGTGTAGTGCTCATCAACCTGCCGAGCCCTCCCGCGCAGCCGGGTCGGCCTGCCTCACCCGCCGAGGCGCATCGAGGCCCGGCAGTGGCGGCACGCAGCCAATGCACCCGGATGGCCTGCTCCGGCACGATCGACGATGCTGCACGAATTGGCGCCGCGCGTGATCGCGTGCTTCCCCCGCAGGATACGCTCACGCCCGCCGACCGCGCGCTGCTTTGGCGCGGACCTGCGTGGCGCAAGCCCTTACGCTCCGACTCCTCGACCTGATGATGGAAGCTTGCCCGGCGCGGCCGCGAGCTTCTTTCATCTGCAATTATTCCACGAGAGCGAAGGCGTCTTCTATGCCTCGCAGGCTCCACCGACCGCGCTCGCGGAGATGATCTTTCATCGCCTGCTGTTCTTTGCCGAGTCGCCTACTACGCCCTGGCCGTCGAACCCGGCGGAGTACACGGCCTTCTCGGCCCGCTACGCAATTAGGAAGTCGATCGACCTCACCAGGGGAAAGCACGCCGCCCAGAGGGCAAGATGGATGCACCTGACCGACTGCGGTCACTGCCAGGCATTCGCCGATGCCGCGCGCGCCGCCGGCATCGAGGTCATTGTCTCTGACGATTGTCTCTGACGATTGTCTCAGATGCGTGTCCCGGATGCGGTGCAGCACGAGCGCTCGAGGGCAGTCGAATTGATCCGGACCGATAGCGCTCGTGGTGCACCGCTGATCCGGGACCGCCGTAGAAGATCGCGTTTCGGGCGGTCCCGGGTCTGCGGCGCAACACTTCGTGCTGCGCCGCGCCCGGGACACACGGATACAAGCGTCAGAGTCGCTGCACTAGATCCCCCGGCGCCCGCGCCGGACCGAAAGGGAGCTACTTCCAGCTGGCGCGCTGCTTGATCGCCTGCGTTGCGGCGGAGGCCTCGTCCATCAGCTTGCCGGCGTCGATGGCGGTCAGCTTGCCGTTGCGCTTGAGGATGCGGCCGTCGACCACGACGGTGTCGACGTTGGCGGCCTGCGCCGAATCGACGAGCATGTAGGCCGGCTCGGTGAACGGCCCGATATTGAGCTCGCGAGTGCCCACCATGATGAGGTCGGCGCGCTTGCCCTTCTTGAGCGATCCGGTGCGGTCGGCGAGACCGAGCGCCCTGGCGCCCTCGATCGTCGCGAGCTCGACGACCCGGCGCGCCGGCAGCTTGAACTCGCTCTCGCTGCGGCCGTTCTCGAGGTTCTGCGTCAGCTTCATGATCCCGAACATGTCGGCATTGCCGGTGAGCGGGGTGGTGTCCACCGACAGCGCGAGATTGACCTTGTGGTCGAGAAACTCGGCGATCTTGGTGAGACCGAAGCCGATGCGCAGCTCCGAGGCGGGCGAGATGCTCACCGAGGTGCCGGCCGCGGCGAGGATGTCCATCTCCTCCGGCGAGCTGTTGATGGCGTGGATGACCTGCAGGCCGTCGAACACGTAGCCGAGCTTGTGCAGGGCGATGATGTGGCCCTTGTCGAACTTCGTGGAGTTGAGATGGACCGAGACCGGCAATCCGAGGCGGCGCGCGGCCTCGTACTCGACGCGGTACATGTCCGGCGACAGCGGCCGGATCTCCATCCTGCCTTCGGCGTTCGGCAGCGCCGCCTGCACGCCGCGCCAGGCGATGCCGAGCGTCAGCAGGCCTTCGTTCGACAGGCTCGCCCAGCCGCCGTGCATGCGCTCGAGGTCGGCGACGCTGAACGGCTGGGTGAGCGGCGTCGAGCGCGCCGGGCCGTACGAGAAGCGGCCGCGCAGCCCGGCCTCCTGCATCGCCCGCAGGTCCTCGACTGCGTGCTCCCAGGTCATGATGTTGTGACACCAGTTGTGCACCGTGGTGATGCCCGAGTGCAGCGCCTCCGCCGAGGAGAGGAGCGTCCCGTAGTACATGTCGCGCGGGGTGTAGACCTTGCCGAGCGCGGTGGTCATCGGGAAGTAGCCGTGCGGGCGGTCGTCGCCCGACATGTTGCGCAGGAGCGTCGTCCACATGTGCCAGTGGGTGTCGATCAGGCCGGGCATGAGGATGAAGCCGCGCCCGTCCACGGCCTGCGCGCCCGGCGCGGCGAGCCCGGGGCCGACGTCGACGATCAGCCCATTGTCGATGTGCACGTCGCCGTTCGGCAGGTCCGGCTGCCCGGGCTCCATCGTCATGACGTAGGCGTTGCGGATCACCAGATTGCCGCGCGCCGGCAGGTCGGCGACCGCGGGCGAGACCGCCGCATGCGCGGGCATGCGCAAGCCCTCGATCGTGCCGAGCGCGGCCACACCGCCGAGAAACGCGCGCCGATGGATGCCGGTTCTGCTCGTCATGTTCTCTCCGCCCCTGGATTGCAAGCACGTTTGCCCGCGCGACAAAAATTCGTCGGGCACCGCCGGTGCAGCCGGTGTCGCGGACAGTAGGCGTATTCCGGGGCGGCAGGAAGCCCCGATTTAGCGATGCTTGTCGGCGTCGGAGACGGTCCGACGTATTCGACCGGGAGTGGACCGCTCATGGTGCCCCTCAATGCAACTTCACGTGCGGCTCGGTGCGGCGGGTGATGAGCCGGGCAAGCGTATCCAACGTCACCTTGGTCGGGCCGTGCAGCGCATATTCGTGCAGCTTGTAGAGCGAGCGGTACATGAGGCGCGCAAACAGGCCCTCGATCCACAGGTTGCCGCCGACAAGGCCCCCCATCAGATTGCCGATCGTGGAGTGCTCGCCCAGGGATACGAGCGAGCCGAAATCGCGATACCGCCACGGCTGCAGCCGCTCGCCAGCCATCCGTCGCCGGATTTGCTTCACGAGATGCGTGGCCTGCTGGTGCGCCGCCTGCGCGCGGGGCGGCACCTCTGTGCCGGGACGATCCTGCCAGGGGCAGGCCGCACAGTCGCCGAGCGCGAATATCCTCTCGTCGCGGGTCGTCTGCAGGGTGGGCAGCACGACCAGCTGGTCGATGCGGTTGGTCTCGAGGCCGTCCAGGTTCCGCAGCACGTCCGGCGCCTTGACCCCGGCCGCCCAGACCACCAGCTCGGCAGGGAGGAAGGTGCCGCTCGCCAGCTTCACGCCCGTGGCGCATACCTCGGCGACCTTCGATCCGGTGTGCACGCGCACACCGAGCCTCTGCAGCAGCTTCAATGCGGCATTGGAAAGTCGTTCCGGCAATGCCGGAAGGATGCGCGCGGCCGCCTCGATGAGATGGATCTTGATGTCCTTCTCCGGGTCGATCCGGTCGAGCCCGTAGGCGACGAGCTGGCGCGTCGTGTAATGCAGCTCCGCCGCAAGCTCGGTGCCGGTCGCGCCCGCGCCGATGATGGCGACCTGCAGCTGCTCCGGCCGCAGCGGCTCCGGCTGGGCATGTCCGCGGATATACGCATTCACCAGGCGGAGGTGGAAGCGCCTGGCGGCGAGCGGCGTGTCCAGCGAGACCGCCCGCTCACGCACACCGGGCGTATCGAAATCGTTGCTCTGGCTGCCCACCGCGATCACGAGAGTGTCGTAGGGAATGCTGCGCATCGGCGTCACTTGACGACCCTCGTCGTCCAGGTGGGCCGCGATGCGAACTTCGCGCTTTTGCCGATCGAGGCCGATCATCTCGCCGATGCGGTAGCGGAAGCCGTGCCAATGCGCCTGCGCCAGGAAATCGATTTCATGGACCGCGAAATCCATGGTTCCCGCGGCAACCTCGTGCAGCAGCGGCTTCCACAAATGGGCGCGCGATTTGTCGATCAGCGTGACGTCGGCGAGCTTGCGCCGCCCGAGCTTGTCGCCGAGCCGGGTGACGAGCTCGAGACCGCCGGCACCGCCGCCGACCACTACGATCCGATGAAGATCGGCACTTTCCCTCGTCATCCCGCGCGCTCACCTCTCCCATTCGGCCACGACCCTGGCCGTGTCGCGCCCGGTCCGGACGGTATCGACCACCGCCAGGGCCGTCATGTCGCTCGCCGGCAGCGCCGTCAGACCGCGAGATAGCTGCGCCGCACCGCCTCATTGCCGGCGAGCTCGGCCATGCTGCCGGCGAAGCGGACGTGGCCTTTCTCGAGGACGTAGGCGCGGTCGCTCACCGCCTCGGCGAAATGCAGATTCTGCTCGGAGAGCAGGATCGAGACCCCGTGCTGCTTGAGCTCGCGGATCATGCGCACCATGCCGTCGACGATGACTGGCGAGACCCCCTCGGAGGGCTCGTCGAGCAGCACCAGCAGCGGATTGCCCATCAGCGTGCGCGCGACCGTGAGCATCTGCTGCTCGCCGCCGCTCATGCGGCCGGCCGGCCGCGACCGCATCTCGGCCAGGTTGGGGAACACGTTGAACAGCGCCGCGGCCGTCCACCCCGGCAGGTCCGGCCGGGCCGGCCGCTGCCCCACGGCGAGGTTCTCCATCACCGTGAGCTCGGTGAAGATGCGGCGGTCCTCCGGCACGAAGCCGAGGCCGAGGCGGGCGATCCGGTGCGTCGGCAGGCCGACGATGTCCCTGCCGAGGAAGCTGACGCGGCCGGCCACCCGGTCGAGCAGGCCCATCAACGCCTTGAACGTGGTGGATTTGCCGGCGCCGTTGCGGCCCATCAGAGCGACGACCTCGCCGCGCGCCACCGCGAGCGAGACGTCGAACAGGATCTGCGCCCGCCCGTAATAGGCCTGCAGGCCGTCGACCCGGAGCAGGGCCGGTTGCGCTGCGACGCTCATGCCGGGGCACGCTCGCTGTCGCGAAACGCCGCGCTTCCGAGATAGACCTCCTGCACCTCGCGGTTCTCCCGCACGGCATCGGGCGGGCCGGAGGCGATGATCCTGCCGCGCGAGAGGACGAGGATGTCGTGGGCGCAGGAAAAGACCACATCCATGCTGTGCTCGGTGAACAGCACCGCGAGATCGCGCTCGCGCACGAGCTCGACGGTCAGCGCCATGAGCTCGTTGCGCTCCTGCGGTGCCATCCCGGCGGTGGGCTCGTCCATCAGCAGCAGGATCGGGTCGTTCGCCATCGCCATGGCGAGCTCGAGGCGCTTGACGTCGCCGTAGGCGAGGACGCTGGCGGGGCGGTCGGCCTGGCTCGCCATGCCGACGCGATCGAGCAGCGCCGCCGCCTCCGCGAGCAGCATCCGGCTCATCCGGCGGAACGGGTCGAACGTCCTTTCCTGCTTCGACAGAAGCACCATCTGCACGTTCTCGCGCACGGTCATCGAGCCGTAGGTCTCCGGCACCTGGAAGGTGCGTCCGACGCCGAGCTTCCAGATCTGCCGCGGCTTGAGCCCGACGATGCTTTTTCCGTTGAAGACGACGTCCCCGGCATCCGGCCGGATCTGGCCGTTGAGCAGGTTGAAGCAGGTCGATTTCCCCGCACCGTTGGGGCCGATCAGCGCCGTGATCCGCCCGCGCTCGAGCTCGAGGCTCACGCCGTCGACGGCGCGAACTCCGCCGTAGGATTTCGAGATGCCGCGGACGCTCAGCACGCTCATGCGCGTTTCCCCGGGCGCAGGCGAGCCCCCGCGAGCTGCTTCAGGCCGCCGGCGATCCCGCTCGGAAAGATCACCACCAGCAGCACGATGACGACGCCGAGGATCAGCCGCCAATGGTCCTCGAAATGGCGAATGAGCTCGGTGCGCAGGAGGTGATAGGCGCCGGCGCCGACCACGGGACCGCTGATCGTGCCGATGCCGCCGAGCAGCACCATCACCAGCGAATCGACCGAGGTGGTCAGCGAGATGTCGTTCGGGAACACGCGCCCGCGCTGGAAGGCGATGAGCCCGCCGGCGAGCCCGGCAAACATGCCGGAGACGACGAACGAGGCCCACTGATGCCGGCGCACGTCGATGCCGGTCGAGTCGGCGCGCATCAGCGAATCGCGGCCCGCGCGCAGGGTGTAGCCGAAAGGCGCGAACACCAGCCGCCGCATCGCCCAGAGCGCCGCCGCGGACGCAAGCAGCGCGAAATAGTAGAACGAGAGCGAGCTCGCCAGCCAGGCCGGCGCGCGCACCCCGAGGATGCCGTTGTCGCCGCCGGTGACGCTGACCCATTGCACCGCGATCGACCAGAGGATCTGCGCGAAGGCGAGGGTGAGGAAAGCGAGATAGACCCCCGACAGGCGCGTGCAGAACCAGCCGATCACGGCGCCCGCGGCGGCGGCCGCGGCGACGCCCGCGGCGACCGCCGCGAATATCGGCGTGCCGAGCGAGGCGGCGAGCCAGCCGGCGGCATAGGCGCCGAGCCCGAAAAAGGCGGCGTGCCCAAAGGACACCATCCCTCCGACCGACATCAGGAAATGGAGGCTCGCAGCGAACACCGCGAGCAGGAAAATCTCGGTCAGGATGATCTGCCCATACTCGTTGAGGACGGCGGGGGCGGCCAGCAGCAGCAGCACGACCGCTCCGGCCGCGAGGTGAACCCGCCAGTCCGCCTCGCGCAGCGGCTCGACCGCCACCGCAGGGAGCCGCGCCGCCTTCTCGGCGCGGCCGAGAAAGCCGAGCGGCCACACCACGAGCACGATCGCCATCAGCAGGAACGTCATCACCAGCGTCAGCGAGGGAAGCACCATCAGGCCGAACGCGTGCGTCTGCCCGATCAGCAGCGCGGCCAAAAACGCGCCGAGCACACTGCCGAGCCCGCCGATGACGACCACCACGAAGGTCTCGGTGATGATATTCAGATCCATCTGCAGGTTTGCCGCGTCCTTGGGCACCTGCAGGGCGCCGGCCAGCCCGGCCAGCAGGCAGCCGAGGAAGACCACCGAGGTGAAGAGCAGGCTCTGATTGATGCCGAGCGCGGCCGCCATCTCGCGGTCCTGCGTGGCCGCCCGCACCAGCACCCCCCATCGGGTCTTGTACAGCACGAGCCAGAGCACGAGCAGCATCAGCGGAGCGAACGCGATCAGCGCAAGGTCGTATTGGGGGAACAGCTGGCCCATGATCTCGACCGCGCGGCTCAAGCCCGGGGCCCGGGAGGAGAAGATGTCCTCCGTTCCCCAGATCATCTGCACGACGTCCTGAACGATCAGGATGACGCCGAAGGTCGCCAGGATCTGGAACAGCTCCGGCGCCCGGTAGATGCGGCGCAGGATGAGCAGCTCCATCACGATGCCGACCAGCCCGACCGCGACCGCAGCGAGCGCCACGCTGGTCCAGAACCCGAACGGCGTGTGCGGCAGCCGGGCGATGAGCGAGGACGCGATGTAGGCGCCGAGCATGTAGAACGAGCCGTGCGCGAAGTTCACGATTCGCGTGACCCCGAAGATGATCGAAAGGCCCGACGACACCAGGAACAGCGTCGAGGCGTACGACAGCCCGCTCAGGAACTGCGCCAGCAGCTGCGATGCGTCGGGCATGATCGACCCCCGGAGGTCGCGGCGTTGCCGGCGCGGCGCCGGCGGCGCGGCGGCGCCGGAAAGGCGCTACTTCATCGCTTCCGGCGGCCGCCGCTTCCTCACGTCCGCATCGTCGGGCTGGAAATCCTTGCCGTCCGCATAGTGCCAGTCGACCATCACCCCGCGGCCGTCCTTGACGTCGAGCTTGCCTGCCCAGGTTCCCATCGTCGATTGCTGATCGATGGCGCGGAACATGATCGGTCCCATGGCGCTGTCGAATGCAAGCCCGCGGGCGGCTTCGATCAGCTTGTCGGCATCGGTGCTGCTCGCCTTGTTGAGGATCGCCGCGAGGGCCTCGACGGTGACATAGCCCATCAGCGAGCCGAGCTTGGGCGGCTCGCTGTACTTGTTGCGGTAATCGTCGACGAACTTTTTGTGCGCGGGCAGCTCGATGTGGCTCCATGGATAGCCGGTCACGATCCAGCCCTTCGGCGCCTCGTCCTTGAGCGGATCGAGATATTCCGGCTCGCCGGTGAGCAGGCTGACCACGGGCCGGTTCTGGAACAATCCGCGCAGATTGCCTTCGCGCACGAAGCGGGCGAGATCGGCGCCGAAGGTGACGTTGAAGATGGCATCGGGCTTGGCCGCGAGCAGCGCCTGGACCGTCGCTCCGGCCTCGAGCTTGCCCAGCGCCGGCCACTGCTCGGCGACGAGCTCGACCTCCGGGCGCCTGGCTTTCAATGCCGCCTTGAAGCTCGCGACCGCCGACTGGCCGTATTCGTAGTTCGGCGCGATCGTGGCCCATCGCTTGGCGGGAAACTTGGCCGCCTCGCTGACCATGATATGCGCCAATGTGTACGTGCTGGTGCGCAGCCGGAACGTGTAGCGGTTGCCCTTCTCCCAGATGATCGAATCGGTCAGCGGCTGCGCGGCGAGAAAGAATATCCTGTTGCGGCCGGCGAAGTCGGCGACGGCGACGCCGACATTGGACAGGATCGTCCCGGTCAGGAGATCCACCTTCTCGTTGGCCACGAGCTCCTGGGCGGCGCGCGTGGCGGTGTCGGGCTGGCCCGCGTCGTCGCGCGAGAGGAACTCGAGCTTGCGCCCGCCCATCACGCCGCCCTTGGCGTTGATCTGCTCGAGCGCGAGCTGCCACGCCTTCCTGTAGGCCTCGGTTCCCTGCGGCAGCGCCGAGTAGCTCGAGTTCTCTCCGACCCGCACCGGCTGTTGCTGGGCGTCCGCCGTCGCGGCGCCGAGCGCAAGCACGCCGGCTGCGGCCAACCATGCGATCCTGTGCATCTCGTCTCTCCCTTGGCTTGTCGTTCGCTCAGAAAAAATCCGCGCGGCCGTCCTTGAGCACGATCCGATCCTGCGCGCTCGCCTCGAACAAGAGCCCGTCGCCGGCGCGCTGCGCCGAGACGGCGACGGTGTCGCCGGGCCTTACCGGGGCGCTGAGCCGCGCGCTGATCGAGTGCAGGTCGCAGGGGTGCGCTGCCGCCGCCTCGGCGAGGACGCGGGCGGCGATGCCGAGCGTGCACAGCCCGTGCAGGATCGGCCCGTCGAGCCCGTTGGCGCGGGCGATCTCGGGGTCGATGTGGATCGGGTGCAGGTCGCCGGTGAGGCGATAGAGCGCCGCGCTCTCGGGCGAGGTCTTGACCGCGCAGCGCCAGGGGACGCCGGCGGCGGCCGGGCGCGGCGCGTCCGCGGCAGGCCCGGGCGAGCCGCCCCAGCCGCCCAGACCGGGCAGAAAGATCGCATAGCCCGCGGTGAAGAGCTCGCCCTCGACCGCGACGTTGACGATCGACGCTTTGCCCTTGTCCCACACCGATTCCACCCGCCCGCGCATCTCGATGGTCCCTTCGCGCGGGAGGGGCCGGTGCACGAGCAGGCTCTGCGAGGCATGCAGCGAGCGCTTGCGATCGTAGGCGCCGAGATCGCCCGCCTTCTCGACCGCCCACAGGCCGAGCGCGCAGGCGTAGGTCGGCAGCACCCGGAGGTCGCGCTCGTAGACGAGGTCGAGCCGGTCGGCCGGCGCGCCGACGGCAAGCGCATAAAGTATGGCGTCACGAGCGCGGTAGGCGACGGCCTGCGCGCCCAGATCGACCCCGGCGAGATCCCTGAGCTGCACCGTCATCCTCCCGATGCTTCGCGCACGCGCAGCCGCGCCTTTGCCGCGGCGAGCGCGGCGCGCCGCTCGGGCGAGGACATCAGCTCGCTGCGGATTTGCTCCCACGCCGCCGGATCGGCGTCTCCCTGCTCGAGCGCGTTGAGGAGGCGCTTGCTCTCGGCGAGCGCGCGCGAGCCGCAATCTGCGCGGCCTGCCAGCTCGTTCGCGAGGGCAATCGCGCCCCCCGCGGCGCAGAGGCGGGAGGCGATGCCGGCGGCGAGCGCTTCGCTCGCGTGGATGCGATCGCCGAGGAGCAGGAGCCGCCGCACCGTCGTTGCCGGCAGCCGGCGATGCAGGCGCAGGACGGCCGCCGGGTTGTAAAGGAGCCCGAGGCGGACCGACGGCAGCTCGAAGAACGCCGTCGCCGAGACCACGCGCAGGTCGCAGGCGCAGGCGAGATCGAGCGCCGCGCCGATGCAGGGACCTTCGATGGCGGCGATGACGAGGAAAGGCGCCTCGCGAACGATCCCGATGATCTCGGCGAGCGCATCGTCGAAAGCGGCGTCCTCGGCGGTTCCGCGCAGCTCGGAGACGTCCGCCCCCGCGCTGAAGCAGTCTCCGGCGCCGGCCAGGACCACGGCGCCGAGACGCTCCGGGGCAAGCCGCGTCAAGGCCGATCGCAGGCACTCGAGCAACTGCCGCGACAGCGCGTTGCGCCGGGCCGGCCGGTCGAACGTGAGGGTGGCGATGCCGCCGTCGATCCTGACCCCAAGTGGGCTATTCATGTCACTGCCTGTGCCGCGCGGTCGCTGGGGAGTCGCCTTTGCATGGCGGAAACGTCGACAGCGAGCGATTCCTCGAGATCCTCGGCGAGGTCGAGCAGAAGCGCATCGCGCCCGCGCGCGCAGATGAGCTGCACTCCCACCGGCAGGCCGCCGACGAAGCCGCAGGGGATGCTTGCGGCCGGCGTTCCCGCGACGTTGAACGCGGCGGTGAACGGGAAGGCGCCCCACAGCGCGTCGACATCCTCGCCGGCGATCTTGCGCGGGCGCTCGCCGATCGGAAAGGCGGGAACCGCCGTGGCCGGCGTCACGATGACGTCATGGGCCTCGAGAAACGCATCCATCCGCGCGCGCAGCGCGCCGCATTGCTCCCGCGCCGTCGCCACCGTCGACGGCTCGAGCGCAAGCGCCGCCCGCAGCGAGGCCAGCTCGTAGGAGGTCAGCATGCCGGGGCACTCGCGCAGCAGGTTTCCGCGCAGCCGGCCTTCCTCCTCGAGCACGACCGGACCGAACGCCTCCTTCCAGCCGGCGACCGGGATGTCGACCTCCTCGACATCGTGGCCCAGGGCGCCGAGCTCGCGCACCGCACCAAGCACCAGCGCCGCCAGCGCGGGATCGACCGGTCGTCCCTCGGGACGCGGCCACCACGCGACCCGCAGATTGCGCCTTGCCCGCGAGCGCGGAAGCGGGCGCTCCGACAAGACGCCCAGCACGACGCGCGCGTCGGCGACCCGCCACGCGAGCGGCCCCGGGCAGCAGAGCTCGCTCATGGCGGGGAAGCCGCCTTCGTCGCGGCAGACCCCGTAGGTGGGCTTGATGCCGACGAGCCCGGTGAACGCCGCGGGGATGCGGATCGAGCCGCCGCCGTCTGCCCCCAGGGCGGCGGTAACGATGCCCGCAGCGACCGAGGCAGCCGCGCCGCCGCTCGATCCCCCCGGCGTGCGTCGCAGATCCCACGGGTTGCGGCAATCGCCGCCCAGGCGATTGTCGGTCGTCGCCGACTGCCCGAACTCGGCGGTATTGGTCTTGCCGACGAATACCGCACCGGCTGCGCGCAGCCGGCGGACCGCACCCGAGTCGGCGCCGGCGACATGCGCCC
This sequence comes from Xanthobacteraceae bacterium, assembly GCA_036406655.1. Lineage (GTDB taxonomy): Bacteria > Pseudomonadota > Alphaproteobacteria > Rhizobiales > Xanthobacteraceae > VAZQ01. The sequence continues at coordinate 30,855 of DASXAP010000007.1, forward strand.
GATAGACGAGCGAGCCGCGGGTGGAGACCGCGCCGGCGACGTCGAACGTGTCCTTGATCGAGATCGGGATCCCGGCGAGCGGCCCCGCGGTCCCGGCACGATAGCTTGCCGCGGCGGAGCACGCCTGCTCGCGAGCGAGCCGGTCGAGCGTGCAGAGGAAGGCGTTGAGCCGCGGGTTCTGCTCGGCGAGCCGCGCCAGCGCATCCTCGAGCAGCTCGGCGGGCGAAAGCTCGCCGCGCGCATAGGCCGCCCGCAGCTCCGCGACGGGCCAATAGATCGGGTGCAGCGCGCGGCGGCTAGGCATGCGGGAACACTCCGCCGCTCACGCCGTAGGTTTCACCGGTGATATAGCCGGCCCGGTCGCTCACCAGGAACGATACCAGATGGGCGATGTCCTGCGGCTCGCCGACGCGTCCGACCCGCGAGCGTGTCTCGGCATAGCCGCTGAAGAACTCGTCCGGATAGATGCGGCGCAGGAACTCGTTGTAGATCAGTCCCGGCGCGACGGCGTTGACGCGGATGCCGTGACGGCCGTTCTCGGCCGCGGCCACGCGGGTCAACGCCAGGATGCCGGCCTTGGCGGCGGAATAGGCGGCGCCGTGCTCGGTGGTCGGCTCCCACGCCGCGATCGAGGAGATGTTGACGATCGAGCCCCGCTTGCGCGCGATCATGTGCGGCAATGCGTGGCGCATGCAGTAGAACGTGCCGTTGAGGTCGACGTCGAGGCATTTGAGCCAGGTCTCGCGCGACATCTCCGCGACCGGCTCGATCTTGCTCCATCCGGCGTTGTTGACGAGAACGTCGATCCGCCCGAGGCGCTCGACGACGTGCTGCATCGCCCGGCCGACGGCCTCGAAATCGGTCACGTCCAGCGGCAGATGAAGAAACGCCCGCCCATGCTCCCGAGCCAGCCGCTCGGCGAATTCAGCGCAACGGCGCGGATGCGCGTCGGTGACGACGACGTCGAAGCCGTCCTGCGCAAGCTCGCGCGCGACCGCCGCTCCGATCCCCGCCCCGGCCGCTGCCGTGACGAATGCGACCGCACGCCCGTTCTCGGCTTTTTCCATCGGCTTTTCTTCCGCACTCAACTCCGCAACGCCGGGATGACCTCGCTCGCGAGCTGCCGCAGCCGCCGCTGCCGGCCGCCCGACAGGAGCGCGAAGCTGATGCGGTCGATGTCGAGCGCGGCCACGCTCCTGAGCCGCTCGATGCACGACTTCAGGTTGCCGGCAACCGCGACCGACTGCACGAACTCGTCGCTGACGATCTGCTTGTGCGCCGCGTGCAGCGACAGGTGGTCCTTGTAGTGATACTGCTCGGCGGCCTCCTTGAACTGCGGCCGATACCGCTCCCACGCCGGCGGCATCTGCTTCCAGACGTGGAAGGTCGCGGCCTGGCTGGTCGACCAGGCGCGCACGTCGCCGATCGCCTTCTGCTCGTCCTCGTCGATGCTCATCGTGACGATGAGATCGATCACGAGGTCGCGACGCTTGCGCTTGGCCTTCTCGAGGCCCTCGTAGATGTACTGCAGCTGCCACTTGCAGAAGTCCGCATCGGCCGCGCCCATCAGGATGGCGCCGTCGCAGACCTCGCCGGCGAGGCGCAGCATGATCGGTTGCGACACGGCGAGATAGATCGGAATCTGCCGGCGCGCCGTCGCGAGCTGCCCCTCCACGCCGTTGAAGTCGATGACCTCGCCGGCGAACAGCCGGCGGATGAGCTTTATGCCGTCGCGGATCTCGGAGGCCTTGTTCGGCTGCAGGCCTATCGAATGCACCGACACCCAGCCGGCGCCGAGCCCGAGAATCGCCCGGCCGCCGGAGAGCTCGTCGAGCGCGGTCGTCGCCGCGGCGGTCACCGTCGGATGCCGCGTCTGCAGCTGCGTCACCGCCGAGCCGATCTCGATGCGCCTGGTGTTGAGGGCGGCGATGTTCATCGCCGCATAGACGTCCTTCATGCCGAGCTGGTGGTCGACGAACCACAGCATGTCGAAGCCGAGATCCTCGATCTCCCTGGCGATCTCGCCGACCTGGGTGAATGTCTCGCGCGGGCTGACCCCGCGCGTGATGCCGAAACGCTTCATGCTGCGAGCCTCCTGTCCAACGAACGCTTGATGAAATCGGCGTATGCGGCCGGATTGTCGATGCTCATGAGGTGTCCGGCGCCGGCGATCTCGTGGTATTCGGCAGCGGCGAGACTGCGCATCAAGAGCTCTGCCGCCTTGCGCGGGCAGAACACGTCCTTCTCGCCGGCGATCACGTCGACCGGGCACGATATGCGTCGAAGCAGCGGCTCGAGCGGCTCGTCGGCGAGGCGCTGCATCGCGCGGGCGGCATTGACGTAGCCCGTGCCGTCGCCGATTGCGGCAAGCCGCCGGCCGGTCACCGCATCGAGCTCGCCTGAAGCGGCGATGAGCTGAGCCGCCGTGTCGCGGCGCAGCTCACCGGCAAAGCCGGAGAAGTCCTGCTGGACGCTGCTGATGCGCTCGGCGAAGAACTCCGCCGCCTTGCGGCCCACCACGCTCGAGGTGCCGGCGACGATCGCGTGACGAACGAGCGGCTGGTGCTCGGCCGCGGTCCACAGCACCACCGTTCCGCCGAGCGAATAGCCGACGCAGGCGGCGGGGCCCGACACCACGGTGAGGAAGCGCACGAGGTCGCCGCCGAGCTGGGCGAGCGTGCCGTCGGCTGCCCCGAGCGTGGTCTCGCCGTGCCCGCGCAGGTCGCAGGCGTAGCTGCGATAACCCGGCAGCGCCGCCTGGACGCCGGCCCAGCTGGCGCGATCCTCGGCGAGGCCGTGGATCAGCACCACCGGGGGTCCCTCGCCCGCCACGGTGTAGCCCACGTCGATGTCGCCGAGCCTGACCTTCACCTGCCGCGCACTCCCGTGCCGCTCGCTCCGCGAGGCGCGTCGGCCGGCGCCGCCTCCTCGACCAGCGAGCGCAGATCGGTCTTGCGGATCTTTCCCGCCGGGGTTCGCGGCATGGCATCGACGAACCGCAGGGCCTCCGGCGCGAGGTATTTCGGCAGCCCGCGCGCGGCGATGAACTGCTGCAGTTCCGGCAGGTCCGGGCGGCGGCCGCGCGGCTCGATCACGGCGCAGAGCCGCTCGCCGAGCCGCAGATCGGGGAGGCCGATCACGGCGACGCTGGCGACATCGGGATGGGTCGCCAGCGCGTCCTCGATGGGCACGGGCGAGATGTTGACGCCGCCGCGGATGATCAGGTCCTTCTGCCGGCCGGTGATGCGGACGTAGCCGTCGCGATCGATGACGGCGAGATCGCCGGTCCGGAAGAAGCCGTCCTCGGTCACGAGCGTGCGATAGAGATCGGCCTGGCCGAGATAGCCGAGGAACACGCCCGGCCCGCGCATGGCGAGCTCGCCCTCGGTGTCGGGGGCGAGCATCCTGCCGTCGCCGTCGAGCGTGCGCAGCTCGAGGCCGGGAAGGCCGGTGCCGCAGGTCGAGCGGAACTTCTCCGGGGGAGAATCGGCGTGGCAGGTCGTCAGGCCGCCTTCGGTCATCCCCCACAGCACCGTGACCCGGGTCTGCGGAAACTCCTCGCCGGCACGGTCCATCAGCGAGGGCGGCACCTGCGCGCCGCCGCAGAGGAACCAGCGCAGGCTGTCGAGCTTGGCTCCCCTCGCCGGCGCCGCCGCATCGACCAGATCGGTCAGGAACGGGGTGGCCGCGGCGGTGAAGGCGCAGCGATGCCTGCGGACGATGGCGAGCGCCGCCTCCGCATCCCAGGTCTCCTGCAGGACCAGCGGCGCCGCATTGAACAGCGCAAGCCGCGCTCCGTGATAGGCGCCGACGCTGTGGCCGAGCGGCGAGGCCATGAAGATCGGCGCCTCCGGCCCGAGGCCGAACCGTTCGCTGAAGGCAAGATTGAGCGCGGCAAGCGTATCGAAGCTGTGCATCACCGCCTTCGGCTTGCCCGTCGTGCTCGAGGTGAAGCAGACGTGATCGAGCGCGCGGCCGCCGGGCTTGTCCGGCCGCGTGCCGGCCGAGGCCGGACGTCGGCGCAGCTCGCCGGAATCCGAGACGAGGAGGACATCGAGCGCGTGCGAGCAGCGCAGCGCGACGCTCGTCGCGATCTCGTCGATGCCCTTGGCATTGCGCCCTTCCGGCACGACCAGGAGGCGAGCCCCGATCAGCTCGGTCACGTGCAGCAGATTGGCGGCATCGGTGCGCACCGGGATGGTCGCCGGGACGGCGTCGAGGCGGAGCATGGCGAGGAGCATGATCTGCCATTCGACCCGGTTGGGCAGCGCCATCAGCACGACGTCGCCTGCGCGCACGCCGCCGCGCGCGAGCACGCCCGCGTATTCGTCGGCGGCCGCGAGCAGCCGGCGATGCGTCAGCTCGAGCCGACCGTCGGCGACCGCGAGCGCATCGGGGCGCTGCGCGGAAAGCCGCAGATAACGGGCGAGCAAGGGCTCGCCGGGCCACCAGCCCATCTCGCGATAGAGCTGCTGCCGCTCGGCGAGGGCGGCGGACAGGCCCGAGCCCGGATGCTCTTTGCTCGTATCCATGCGGCGGCCGGCGGGGATGGCGTTCGGCGCGATGAACCACAGCGGCCCGGCAAAGTCAAGAAAGCGATGTCACTTTTTTTTATTTACCGGCCCCCTGCCCTCCGGTAGGTTGCGCTGCGGCGGCGCCGCTGGCGCGCCGGCGCACTCGGGCGCCGGCGACATGCGGATCGGCCGGCAGGAGGGCGGAGCGCCATGCCGACAGTGCCGACGACGAAGAAGGGTCAGAGAACCCGCCAGCATCTGCTCGCCGCCGCCCGCCGGGTGATCAAGCGCGACGGCTACGTCGCCCTGCGCATGGCCGACGTCGCGGCCGAGGCGAAGAGCTCGCTCGGCGGGCTCTACCGCTACTTCGAGAACAAGGATGACCTTTTTCTCAGCCTCATCGGCGACATCCACAAGGACCTGTACGAGGCGAGCCGCGCGCGCAAGCACAGCTTCCGCGCCGATCCTCTGGCCACCTTGCGGGAGTCGAACGAGGGCTACTTGGTCCACTACTACGCCAACCGCGACATCATGCGCGCCTTCATCGAGGCGACCACGGTCGATCCGAAGGTGTGCAAGATGTGGTGGTGGATGCGCCAGCGGCACGTCGACCGCTTCGTTGCCGCGCTCGAGCGCGACTTCCATCTCACCGCCGTCGACGGCATCCCGACGCGCATCATCGCCGAGGCGCTTGCGTCGGCGGTCGAGCAGAGCGCCTATGTCTGGTACGCGCGGGAGGGCCTCAACCCCGCTCCGGTTCCGGTCGAGACGGCGGCTGAGGTGCTCGCGCAGATCTGGTATCGCGCCATCTGGGGCGCCGGCGAGCCGAAGGTTATGGACGGACCGCGCCGTTCGGCAGGCAAGCAGCGCAACGCCTCCCGGCGCACCAGCGGTTCCGGGATTCCGGCCTGAGCGGCAAGCACTTTCTTGCCGGCGACGCACGCCGGGCCGCCCATCGGGTCGGGCAGCGTTCCCGCGGTGATCGCGGCCGTTATTCTCCGCAAAAGATGCGACAAATATCCCTTGAACTTGCGGCGTTTGCGGCCCATGTTATCCGCAGGAAGCGCGGAGATTAGGCCAATCTACATCCATCAGCTGCCAAACTGGACGAAATTCCAATGGAATCAGGCGGCCTTGACGGTTCCGCTGGCGGCCCTGCGACACCGCCAGGGACGCTTACTCGGGCGGACGGAAGCCCTCGGCTTCCCCCTCCGCAGCGAGGCCATGCTGCAAACGCTGACCGAGGATGTGGTCAAGTCGAGCGAG
>DASXAP010000008.1:0-13670 GCA_036406655.1 Xanthobacteraceae bacterium
CGTAATCGATCGTCGGCTCGAAGCTCGCCGGGGTCGCGCCACCGGTGATGTCGTTCGCTATCTCGTCGAGGGTGTAGCCGACGGCCAGCTTGGCCGCGACCTTGGCGATCGGGAAGCCGGTGGCCTTCGAGGCCAGTGCCGACGAGCGCGATACGCGCGGGTTCATCTCGATGATGACCAGACGGCCATCGGCGGGATTGACCGCGAACTGCACGTTCGAGCCGCCGGTCTCCACCCCGATCTCGCGCAGCACCTTGATCGAGGCGTCGCGCATGATCTGGTATTCCTTGTCGGTCAGCGTCAGCGCCGGAGCAATGGTTATCGAATCGCCGGTATGCACTCCCATTGGATCGAGGTTCTCGATCGAGCAGACGATGATGCAGTTGTCGTTGCGATCGCGCACCACCTCCATCTCGAATTCCTTCCAGCCGAGCACCGATTCCTCGATCAGCACCTCGTTGGTGGGGGAGGCGTCGATGCCGCGCTCGACGATGTCGATGAACTCGGTCTTGTTGTAGGCGATGCCGCCGCCGGTGCCGCCGAGCGTGAAGGATGGACGAATGATCGCCGGCAGCCCGATGTCGTCGAGGACGCGCAGCGCATCGGCGAGCGTCTTGACCTGCTCCGAGCGGGGCGTCTCCAGCCCGATCCGCTGCATCGCCTCGCGGAACAGCTCGCGATCCTCCGCCTTGTCGATCGCCTGCGCGGTCGCGCCGATCAATCGGACATGGTATTGCTCCAGTATTCCAAGCTTGTTGAGCGACAGCGCCGTGTTGAGCGCGGTCTGGCCGCCCATGGTCGGAAGCAGCGCATCGGGGCGCTCCTGCGCGATGATCTTGCCGACGATCTCGGGCGTGATCGGCTCGACATAGGTCGCATCCGCCAGCTCCGGGTCGGTCATGATCGTTGCCGGATTCGAGTTGACCAGCACCACCCGGTAGCCTTCCTGCTTGAGGGCCTTGCACGCCTGCGTGCCCGAATAATCGAACTCGCAGGCCTGGCCGATGACGATCGGGCCGGCGCCGATGATCATGATCGAGGAAATGTCGGTGCGCCGCGGCATGTCAGAGGCTATCCTCGGTTCGAGTCGTATCCGCCGCGCGCGCGAGCAAGGTCATCCGCGCCTGGTTGTGACCGATATTGGCCGAAGCTCGCTTGGCGGAAAACCCGGCATCGGCGAGCCTGGCGGTGATCGCCGCCTCGCTGTAGCGGGTGAGGCCATGTTGCGAGCGCAGCCGCCAGTAATCGGACGCGAGCGTCCGCAGCAGCCCGATCAGCGCCGCGCCGAGAAAGCCGTTCGCTGCCGCGAAGCGGAGCAGCGCCATCGCGTCGGTCGCGGCCGAGACCTGGAGCGGAATGATGTCGCCGAGGATGAGCAGCCCCTTATTCCCGAGCAGGCGGCGGAATAGCCTCAGCAGCCGCTCGAGCCCCGGCGGGGTGAGATATTGCGCGACCGAATGCATGACCACCACGTCCATCGACCCGGGCCGCAAGCTCGCGAGCTCGGTCGGCGAGCACACCTCGACGGTGCGGTCGGCACGAAACCGCTCAGCCAGCCTCGCCCGCAGCAGCGGCGCGGCTTCGCACAGGAGGAGCCGCCGGGCCGCGCGGGCGACGAGATCGGCATGCAGCGCCTCGCCGCAGCCGTAATCGAGCACCGCGGCGTCGGGGGGCAGCAACGCCCGGATGTCCTGCGCGATCCGCCGGTAATGCACGTCGCGATGGCTTGCGTTGACATAGATCGAATGCTCGGAATCCCAGAAGGCGATCCAGTCGCCCATGCAATCGTCCTTGGCTCGCCGCGCGGGTCCAGCGATCTCTTAGCCCATGTTTCCAGGCAAGCCCACCGAAAGATCATGCGATGAAGCTGGGGTGCCGCGGTTGACCCGGAGAATCAAAGGCCCCTACGATCAGCCACCCCCGGCACAGCGCAGATCGTGACGGCCGCATCCGGGGCCCCCATGCCTGGGCTCGACAAACATGCTGGAATCGACCCCCGCGACCGCGACGAGCACGGCTGCCGGATCGCCCGAGCGCATCATCCGCTGGCGGTATGCCTGGTACGCGGTCGCAAGCCTCGGCGCCATGACGGGTGTCATCGTCTTCGGCAACCTCTGGCTGCTCAACTTCACGCACGTGTTCACCAGCCTTCTGTGGACCGGGGTCGATCTATTCATGGGCTTTGTCCTCGGCCCCATCTTGCGCCGGGTCGACGTTCCGGTCCGCCGCGAGATCGTCCGGCGGCTGACGCCGCGGACACTGTTTCTGATGCCGGCAGTCTCCATCATCTCGGGCACGACCGGCTGGTTCCTCGCCGTCCGGCTCGGCTATGCCGCGCTCGATTGGCCGGCCTTCGGCTGGGTGGCGGCGGCACTTCTCCTCGTCGCGCTGATGACGATCCAGGGCTTGGGCTTTCTCACCCCGGTCAATGTCTTCGTCTGCCTGGAGTTGCAGAAGCAGAAGCCCGACCTCGACAAGATCAAAGTCTGGATGCAGCGCTATTTCTATGCGGTGGCCATGCAAGGAACGATGCAGGTGGCGATCATCGTCGTGATGACGCGCTTCCGGGTCGGCATCTAGCCTCGCTCAGGCCGCCCTCCTTTTGCGCATGACCTCGACGAAGCGCGTGAACAGGTAGTGGCTGTCGCGCGGGCCAGGCGAGGCTTCCGGGTGATATTGCACCGAGAAGACCGGCCTGTCCTCGAGGGCAAGGCCGCAATTGGATCCATCGAACAGGGAGACGTGCGTCTCGGTGGCGCCTGCCGGGAGGGTCGTGCCGTCGACGGCGAAGCCGTGATTCATCGACGTGATCTCGACCTTGCCGGTCAGCAGGTCCTTCACCGGATGGTTGGCGCCGTGATGGCCCTGGCGCATTTTCATCGTCCTGGCGCCGACCGCGATGGCCAGCATCTGATGGCCAAGACAGATGCCGAAAGTCGGGATTTTACGCTCGATCACCTCCCGGATCACCGGCACGGCGTATCGGCCGGTAGCGGCCGGGTCGCCCGGGCCATTGGAGAGAAAGACGCCGTCGGGCGCGAGTGCCACGATGTCCTCGGCCGAGGTCTGTGCCGGCACCACGGTCAGCCTGCACCCTCTGCCGGCAAGCTGGCGCAGGATGTTGCGCTTGATGCCGTAATCGATGGCGACGACGTGAAATTCATGCTCGTGCCGGCGTCCGTAGCCCCTCTCCCATTCCCAGCCGGTCTCGTCCCATGTGAAACGCTGGCCCGAGGTCACCAGCGGCACCAGATCCATGCCGACCAGGCCCGGCCACTCGCCCGCCTCTTTCCTCAGCGCCTCGAGATCGAAATCACCGCTCGGCTCGTGCGCGATGACTCCATTCGGCATGCCCTTGACCCGAATAAGGCTCGTGAGCGCGCGCGTATCGATGCCGCATAGCCCGATGACGCCGCGCGACTTGAGCCACTGGTCGAGATGACGCTTCGCCCGGTAGTTCGAGGGTTGGGTAATGGCAGCATGCAGGACCACGCCCCGCGCCCCGGGAGTAGCCGCCATGTTGACCGTCTCGATGTCCTCCTCGTTGGTGCCGACATTGCCGATATGCGGGAAGGTAAAGGTGATGATCTGCCCGGCATAGGAGGGGTCGGTGAGAATTTCCTGGTAGCCGGTCATGGCGGTGTTGAAGCAGACTTCGCCCACGGCGCGCCCCGTCGCGCCGAAGCCCATTCCCTCGAGCACGGTGCCGTCGGCGAGCACCAAGAGTGCGGTCGGCTTCGGCTCGCTCCAGGAGCTTTCATGCGCTCGGCTCGACGCCGTCGCTGCGGCAACGGCGGCGGGTTGTGTCTCGCTCATCGAAAGCCTAAATCTGCATCCCCGCCACGTTCCGCAAGGGGAACAGGCGCGCGCCGTCAGGTATGCTCGAGCTCACGGCACCCGCGGCGCCCTGGTGGAGAGCCCATAGCCGTGCTGCGCGACGAGATCAACAGCAGCCTCAGGGAGGCGATGAAGGCACGCGACGAGCGACGCGTCTCGACGCTGCGCCTGGTCAACGCCGCGATCACGAACGCCGATATCGAGGCGCAGATGCAGGGAAAGCCCGAGCTGGCCGACGAGGCCCTGCTCGGCGTCCTGCAGAAGATGATCAAGCAGCGCCAGGAATCGATCGACATCTACGACAAGGCCGGCCGCCGGGACCTGGCCGACAGGGAGCGCGGCGAGGCCGAGATCATCCGCGCTTACCTTCCCCGGCAGATGTCGGAAGCCGAAGCCAAGGCGGTGATCGCCGACGTCATAGAGGCGACGGGCGCGCAGGGGATCAGGGACATGGGCAAGGTGATGGGGGCGCTGAAGCAGCGCCATGCCGGCAAGATGGACTTCGCCAAGGCTTCGGGCTGGGTGAAAGCCCTTCTGACGGGGTGAGGAGATGCCGGGGTTGTCGGGGAGCGGCCGGGGAAGGCCGCTGGTCCTGCTGTGGCTCAATGAAGCGGACCGCTATCTGCGCGCGGCTGCCGACGCGGGCCTGACGCAGTCGATCGACCTCGCGACGGTTGCGGCGGGTCAAAGGCCTGCCGCGGAGCTCCTTTCCCGCGCCGAAGGCGTGCTGGCCTGGAGCCTGCCGGCAGGCATCATTCCCGCGATGCCCAAGCTGCGCTGGATCCAGACGATGTCGGCCGGGGTCGAGAGCTGGCTCGCCCGTTCCGATCTCGACCCCCGCATCGAGCTGACCTGTGCGCGGGGTGTGCACTACGAGCAGATGCCGGACAATATCCTTGCCGCCATCTACTACGTGGCCAAGCCCCTGGAGCAGGCGCGTCGGCAGCAGGAGCGCTGCGAATGGGCGCGGTTGGTGCCGGAGCCGCTCGCCGGAAAAACGCTCGCCATCATCGGGCTCGGCACCATTGGCGCCGATCTTGCGTACAAGGCATCGGTGCTCGGGATGCGCGTCGTCGGCGTCAAGCGCAGCCCGGCGAGGGTGCCGGGGGTCGAGGCCGTGCATACGCTCGCCGAGCTCGACCGGGTGCTTGCCGGCGCGGATTTCGTGGTCCTGCTGCTGCCGGTCACCCCGGCGACGGAGAACATCATCGATGCCCGCGCGCTGCGTCACATGAAGAAGAGCGCCTGGCTCTTCAATTTTGCGCGCGGCGCGCTGGTGGTCGACGCCGACCTCATTGCCGCCGCGGAAAACGCAGTCATTGCCGGCGCGGTGCTCGACGTGTTCCGCCTCGAGCCCCTGCCGTCGGATCACCCGTTCTGGCGCACGAAGAACATCGTCGTGCTTCCGCATATCGGCGGCGCCCACCCCGATCGCGACAGGTTCGTCGCCGCGCTGTTCGTGGAGAATGCCCGGCGTCTCGCCGAGGGCCGGCCGCTGCAGGCGCTGGTGGACCGCACCCGCGGCTATTAGGGTGGCAGACTTCCCCACCGGGCAGGCGGGCAGCATGAAGTCGGAAGCGGCGAGCTTCGACTACATCGTCGTCGGGGCAGGCAGTGCCGGTTGCGTTCTGGCCAACCGGCTCACCGCCTCGGGAAAGTATCGCGTGCTGTTGCTGGAGGCCGGCGGCAAGGATCGCAACATCTGGATCCACATCCCGCTCGGCTATGGGAAGCTGTTGACCAATCCCAAGGTCAACTGGCTCTATGCCTCGGAGCCGGAAGCGGAGCTCGACAACCGCACGATCGTGCAGCCGCGCGGCAAGGTGTTGGGAGGCTCGAGCTCGATCAACGGTCTGCTCTATGTCCGCGGCCAGCCGGAAGACTTCAACCACTGGCGGCAGCTGGGCAATGCCGGCTGGAGCTTCGACGATGTCCTGCCTTACTTCCGGCGCGCCGAGGACCAGGAGCGGGGGGCCGATGAGCTGCACGGCACCGGCGGCCCGCTCGCAGTCTCCGATGTGTGCGAGCCGCACCCCCTCTGCGAGGCCTTCATCGCTGCCGCGCAGCAGGCGGGGTTTGCGCGCAATGATGATTTCAACGGACCGAGCCAGGAGGGCGCCGGCTATTTTCAGCTCACCGCGCGGCGCGGGCGTCGCTGGTCGACCGCAGTCGGCTATCTGCGCCCGGCGCTTGCCCGCCGCAATCTCGCGGTGGCCAAGCACGCCATGGTCGAGCGGATCCTGCTCATCGACCGGCGCGCCGTCGGTATCGAATATCGGCAAGGGGGACGAACGTGCACGGCCTACTGCCGGGGCGAGGTGGTCGTCGCTGCCGGCGCGTTCAATTCACCGCAACTGCTGCAGCTGTCCGGCCTCGGTCCAGCACCGTTATTGCAGTCGTTCGGCATAGACGTGGTGGCGGAGATGCCCGGCGTGGGCGCCGACCTGCAGGATCACCTGCAGGTGCGCATGCAATACCGCTGCACCGAGCCGCTGACCATGAACGACGTGATCAACAGCTGGCGACATCGGATGGGCGCGGGGGTGCGCTACCTCGTTTCCCGCAAGGGTCTGCTGACCATCGGTGCCGGCTATGCCGGCGGCTTCTTCCGCACCAGCCCGGCCGCTGCCAGCCCCGACGTGCAGGTGCACTTCATCATCTTCAGCGCCGACAAGGTTGGTGCGCCGCTGCATCCATTCTCCGGCTTCATTGCCTCGATCTGTCAGCTGCGGCCCGAAAGCCGCGGCTTCGTGCGCATCAAATCGGCGGATCCCGGGCAACCGCCGGCGATTCAGCCGCGCTATCTTTCGAGCGCATCCGATCGCGATACGATCGTCGCCGGGATGAAGCTCTTGCGCGCGATCATGGGACAGGCTGCGATGCGCCGCTACATTGCCGAGGAGCGCGCGCCCGGGCCCGCCTGCACCAGCGACGCCGATCTGCTCGCGTTCGCGCGGGCCACCGGCACCACCGTCTTTCATCCGACCAGCACGTGCCGGATGGGCTCCGATTTGACCGCCGTGGTCGACGAGCGCTTGCGCGTAAGGGGCATCGATCGCCTGCGCGTGGTCGACGGCTCGATCATGCCAGCGCTGGTGTCCGGGAACACCAACGCCGCCATCGTCATGATCGCCGAGAAGGGCGCCGACATGATCCTTGCCGACGCCACCGCGAGCGCGCGCGGAGCGAGCATCGCAAGGGGGTCGGTATGACAGCCCTGGTCTGCGCCGCCGCGCTGCTCCTGATCTGCTCGGCGCCGGTCGAGCCTTGCTCGGCGCAGGATTATCCTTCGCGGCCGGTGCGGGCGATCGTGGCGGTGGGTTCCGGCGGCACCGCCGACATCTTCACCCGCGTGCTGGGCGAAGAGCTGTTCAAGCGGTGGTGGCACCCGCTGGTGGTGGAGAATCGCTCGAACCCATCCTCGATACCCGGAGGAATTCGCGCGCTTTCTCACGGAGAACCGGACGATCTCCGAGCGGGTGGTCAAGGAGGCCGGCCTGCAGCCGCAGTAGCAATGCTCGCATGTCCCCGTCCGGCCATGCGGTCGTAGCCCGAACCTGAGCAGTGCGAGCACCCGTGCGCGCCGATCTTGCAAATAGGCGATGACCGCCCTGCATCGGAACGAGGGTGGGGTCGCCGACGTTGCCGCATTAAAGAGCCCGCGCCCATGACGACACCGCAGGAATATCGACATCAAGCCGCCGAATGCCTGAGACTCGCCGAGGCGTCGACCGAGGTGTACGTGAAGGCGGCCCTCCTCGAGCTGGCCGCGGAGTTCCAGAAGCGGGCGGAGGACCTCGAGCGCCGGCAACTGCATGTCTACTCCCCGCAGCAGCCCGGACGGCGTCGCGCGGGATAGGCTCACACCTAAGCGGAATGAGATGAGGTGGATCGCTATGCGGCCTGCAGCAGCTTCTCCACCAGCCAGCCCGGCGCGTCGACCATCACGTCATGCCCGGCGGCGGTGGTCTCCAAGGTGTTCCAGGACGCATCGGCACGACACTCGGCAAAGGCGCGGTCGAAGGCGGGCTGCGGGTATTTCGTTGCGCGGATGTAGGTTTTCTTTGCCACCTTCTCCCGGGCTCCGGTGAGCCTGATCGGCTGCAGGGCGACGCCGTTCGGTTGGGCGGTGAGGTTGGCATCGATCCAGGCGCGGTCCTTCTCGTTGACGAGAAAGGTCTCGGCCTTCGGCGGCAGTGCACCGGGTTCCCCCCTCTCGACCGCCTGCAACAAGGCCTTGCGGCTGAACTCGGAGGCGAGGTCGAATGCGCGCTGGCCGTCTTGCGGCTTGAAAGCGTCGAGCCAGACAATCGAGGACACGCGATCGCCGATGATTTCAAGCGCTCCCGAGCCGGGCCAGCCGCCATAGGAATGGACCACCAGGCAGCTGTCGCTGAGGTCCTCCCACTTGAACACATTGGCAATGTCGGTGATGTGGGTGTCGAGGTTGATGTCCTTGCTCAGAAGGTGGGAGCGCTCGCCGAGCCCGCTGAGCGTCGGCGCGAACACCTTGTGACCGCCCGCTTGCAGGAGGTCTGCCACGCGGCGCCAGCACCAGCCGCCATGCCAGGCGCCGTGCACCAGCACGAAAGTCCTGCGCCCGCCGCCCGCCGCCTGAACCTGCGCACCTGCCATATCAACCATGCTCAAAGCTCCTGCCGGCCGAGGAACAAGCGGCCCGAAAGCGATGTTTCCGCCGATCAGCGGTGTTGATGTCCTGTGGATAACCGGGACAAGCGCCCCCGCCGGGGCGCTCGGTCGCAGCGCCCTTATACTGGCGTCCCTGCGAATCACTCACGCTCCGCCCCATGCGCTTCCCGCCTCAATTCCTCGATGAGCTGCGCGCCCGGCTTTCGGTATCGGAGGTCGTCGGCCGTCGCGTCAAGCTCAAGAAATCGGGGCGGGAGTGGCGCGGCCTTTCCCCTTTCAACCAGGAAAAAACCCCCTCCTTCTTCGTGAACGATCAGAAGATGGCCTGGTTCGATTTCTCCTCGGGAAAGAACGGCAGCATATTCGATTTCGTCATGCTGACGGAGGGGGTGTCATTTCCGGAGGCGGTCGAACGGCTGGCGGCACAGGCCGGCATGCCGCTGCCTCGCATTTCGCACGAGGAGGAGGCGCGCGAGGAACGCCGCAAGACGCTCAACGATATTGTCGAGCTCGCTGCGAAATATTTCGAAGGGATGCTCGCATCCCGCATCGGGGCGAGGGCGCGCGGCTATCTCGCCGATCGTGCGATCGACCCGTCGACCCAGCTGCGGTTTCGTCTCGGCTATGCCTCGCCCGAACGCTTCGCATTGAAGGAGCATCTCGGGAAGGAAGGGGTATCACCCCAGGACATGGTCGAGGCCGGGCTTCTGGTCGCGGGCGACGACATCCCGGTGCCGTACGATCGTTTCCGCGATCGGGTGATGTTTCCGATCACGGATATCCGCGGCCGGGTGATTGCCTTCGGCGGCCGCGCATTGGAGAAGGACGCCCAAGCCAAATATCTCAATTCGCCGGAGACGCCTCTCTTCCACAAGGGCGGGACCCTCTACAACATTGCTTGCGCCCACATCGCCGCCCAGAAGGGCGCACCCGTGATCGCCGTCGAAGGTTATGTCGATGTGATCGCCATGGTCGGCGCAGGCTACGAGGCGACGGTGGCGCCGCTCGGTACCGCGCTCACCGCCGATCAGCTGCTGCTCCTCTGGCGGATGGCGGACGAGCCGACGGTTTGCTTCGATGGCGACGCCGCCGGGCGGCGTGCCGCCTTTCGCGCAGTCGATCTTGCGCTGCCGCTGCTGCGCCCCGGCAAGAGCCTCAGGCTCGCCAGCCTGCCGGAAGGTCACGACCCCGATGATCTCGTGCGCGCCGGCGGCCGCGAGGCAGCGGGCGAGGTGATCAGCGCGGCCCGACCTCTGGTCGATGTCCTGTGGATGCGGGAGACCGAAGCGAGCCCGCTCGATACCCCGGAGCGGCGCGCTGCCTTCGAGGCGCGGATTGCGACGGCCACTGCAGCCATCGGCGATGAGACCGTGCGGAGGTATTACCGCCGCGAATTCGGCGATCGCTTGCGACGGCTCTTTGAGGGAGACCGCCGGCCGGGCTACGGCACGACAGCAGCCGGCGGACGCCGAATGGCGAACAGGGGGAGAGAGCCATTTCGCCGTGGCTCGCTCCCTGCCGGCTATTCGCCAACCATCGCACGATCCTCACGCCCGCTCTCGGCAGAGCCTTACGTCGTCGCCAGTCCCCAGCTTGCGGCAAGTCCCGTGCACCGGGGCTACCGGGCAGCGATCCCCCGCCGCGAGGCGCTGATCCTGCAAGCGGTGATCAACCATCCATGGCTGCTGCATGAGCATGTCGAGGAACTCTCGCGGATCGAGTTCCGTCATGCCGAGGCGGCGCGGCTGAAGCAGGAGCTGATCGACTTCTTCGCCCATGGCGGGGCCGTCGAGGCGGCGTCGATGCTCGCTGAGCTCGGCCGCCGCGGACTGGCCGAGGTTGCGGCGCGCATCGAGAAGGCCATCACCACGTCCTCGGTCTGGGGGGCGCGGCCCGAGGCTGCCCCCGATGACGTGCTGACTACGTGGAAACAGCTTGTCGCCTTGCATCAACAATGGCATTCCCTAATTAAGGAGCTCAGAGACGCCGAACAGGCGCTGGGGCGGGAGACGACCGAGGCGAACTACTCCTGGTTGCAGGACGTCAAGGCCCGGTTGTCAAGTCTCGACGGAACCGAGGCCTTGATCGAAGGCTTCGGGGCCTCGTCGGGCCGGCCGGTTCGGTCTCTGTGAAATAGGACGCGAACTAGCCGGAGGCCGACTGCAATCGGAATGACCGCTGGTTCCGGGAACGAGGTTAATCGGGGCTTAAAAGGCGCCGAGCATACTCCTGCGTTGCCCGAATCGGCGTGCTTTCCTGGTCTTTGCCTCGGGAAAGAATTCTGCCCCCAAGGGTAGGATGCGGTGCTTGACGGCCCGGACGGGCGCAGGAGAGGTGTATGGCGACCAAGACGAAGGCCGTGCAGAAAGAAAAGGAGAAGGAGGAGGTGCCGGAGAAAGACGGCACCGAGACGCCCGACACCCCGCTGCCCCTGCTCGACCTTTCCGACGCCGCCGTCAAGAAGCTCATCCGCACTGCCAAGAAGCGCGGCTACGTCACTCACGACCAGATCAACTCCGTTCTGCCTTCCGAGGAAGTCAATTCCGAGCAGATCGAGGACGTTCTCGCGATGTTCAGCGAGATGGGGGTGAACGTCGTCGAGACCGAGGAGCCGGCCGAGGAGGAGGGGGAGCGCGAAGAAGCCGATGAGGAGCCGGAACCCGAGGGCGGCGAGCTCGTCGAGGTGGCGCAGAAGGTGCCGGCCAAAGCCGAGACGAAGGAGCCGGCTGAACGCACCGATGATCCGGTGCGGATGTATCTGCGCGAAATGGGCTCGGTCGAGCTTTTGTCGCGCGAGGGCGAGATTGCGATCGCCAAGCGTATCGAGGCTGGTCGCGAAGCAATGATTGCCGGGCTCTGCGAGAGCCCGCTGACCTTCCAGGCGATCATCATCTGGCGCGACGAGCTCAACGAGGGCAAGGTTTTTCTGCGCGACATCATCGATCTCGAAGCGACCTATGCCGGTCCCGACGCCAAGGCCATGCCGGCCCCCGCGGGTCCCGACGGGCAGCCGATCGCCGGCGTGGCGCCTGCGGGCACGGCGGCGTTGGCACAGACACCGGCGCCGCCGGCTGCTCCGGCAGCCGCGACCCCCTTCAAGGCTCCCGCTCCCGAGCGCGTCAACGGCGCAAATGGCGAGGAAGCCGAGACCACCGAGCCGCCGGTGGGCGAGGCCGATTTCGACGACGACGACATTGAGAACTCGTTGTCGCTTGCCGCCATCGAGGCCGAGCTCAAGCCGAAGGTGCTCGAGACCTTCGACAAGGTGGCCGACGCCTACAAGCGCCTGCGCCGCCTTCAGGATCAGGACATCCAAAACAAGCTGCGCAACGATTCGCTCTCGCCCGCGCAGGAACGCCGCTACAAGAAGCTCAAGGACGAGATCATCGTCGAGGTGAAATCGTTGCGGCTCAACCAGGCGCGGATCGACTCGCTGGTCGAGCAGCTCTACGACATCAACAAGCGGCTGGTCGGCTACGAGGGAAGACTGATGCGACTCGCCGAGAGCCACGGCGTCTCGCGCGAGGATTTCCTCAGGAACTACCAGGGCTCGGAGCTCGACCCGCGCTGGCTCAACCGGGTCTCGAAGCTCTCCGCCAAGGGCTGGAAAAGCCTGGTCGCCCGCGACAAGGACAAGATCAAGCAGCATCGGCACGACATCCAGGTGCTCGCCGGCGAGACCGGGCTTGAGATCGGCGAGTTCCGCAAGATCGTGCAGATGGTGCAGAAGGGCGAGCGGGAGGCGCGTCAGGCCAAGAAGGAGATGGTGGAGGCGAACCTCCGCCTGGTGATCTCTATCGCCAAGAAATACACCAACCGCGGCTTGCAGTTTCTCGACCTGATTCAGGAAGGCAATATCGGCCTGATGAAGGCTGTCGACAAGTTCGAGTATCGGCGCGGCTACAAGTTCTCGACCTACGCCACCTGGTGGATTCGCCAGGCGATCACCCGCTCGATCGCCGACCAGGCGCGCACCATCCGCATTCCGGTGCATATGATAGAGACGATCAACAAGATCGTTCGCACCTCGCGGCAGATGCTCAACGAGATCGGTCGCGAGCCCACCCCGGAGGAGCTCGCCGAGAAGCTCGGCATGCCGCTCGAGAAGGTGCGCAAGGTGCTCAAGATCGCCAAGGAGCCACTCTCGCTCGAGACGCCGATCGGCGACGAGGAGGACAGCCATCTCGGCGATTTCATCGAGGACAAGAACGCGATCCTGCCGATCGACGCTGCGATCCAGTCGAACCTGCGGGAGACCACCACACGTGTGCTCGCCTCGCTGACCCCGCGCGAGGAGCGGGTGTTGCGCATGCGATTCGGCATCGGCATGAACACCGATCACACGCTCGAGGAGGTGGGGCAGCAGTTCTCGGTGACGCGCGAGCGCATCCGCCAGATCGAGGCCAAGGCGCTGCGCAAGCTCAAGCACCCGAGCCGGTCGCGCAAGCTGCGGAGCTTCCTGGACAACTAGATCAAGAGTCTGCTGACGAGTTCCCGCCACCGCAGCCACGGAAGCTGTGAGACTGATCTAAACGCATATCATTCCAGTCCCTCGACGATGCGGATGTCGCGCACGGCGCCGTTGCCGAGCACTGCCAGCGCCGCCTGGTAGGCCGTGCTGTTGTAGGCGCTGATTGCATTCTCCAGGCTGGGAAACTCGGAGATGACGATGCGCTCCTTCAACCCGGCTTCGTAGGCGGTCGCGGCGGTGCCGCGCGCGAGATAGCGGCCGCCGAATGGCGCAATTGCCGGCGGTGCGAGCCTGGCATAGGCGGCGAGCGCCGCAGGATCGGCAATCGACTGATAGCAAGTCACCCAATAAGACTTCCTGGCCATGACAGCGCCCCCCCTGCGGGCTTCGCAGACACGTTCGAATGAGCGGCATTCTAGCCCTGAACGGGCCGATCGTCAGTCCCGACCACGACGTGCACCCGCACGAGATGCCGGCAGAACCGGGTCATGGATTTCACGCTCCTGCCGGGCTATTAATGGCCGAGCAGGAAGAGCACCAACCCGCCAGCAGCCATCACAGCTGGACAAATCACGGATGAACTCCATGCGGCGCGTCGTTCTCGTCGGGATCCTCTATCTTGTGGCGTTGGTGCCCGGCTTTGCCGACGTTCGCATTCTGGCAAGCCCGGGCGGGGAGGTCGGCTCCTACCTGAAGCTGTTCGAGGCGGTCC
>DASXAP010000009.1:0-1759 GCA_036406655.1 Xanthobacteraceae bacterium
GAGCTTGTGCGCGGTCAACGCCTCGGCGCTGAGCAGCTCGGCGGAGGACGGCGAAGCCGCCGACGCGCGATGCGCGATCCAGCCGGCGAGGGCGCCCAGCGCAAATGCCGCCACCCCGACAGCCGCCGCCGTGGCGGCCCACGAGCGGCTCCGCCGCCCGAGCCGATCGACAGACAGCCGCGCCGGCACCGGCTCGGACGCGACCGTGCCGTAGCGGGTGCGAATCGCCTGCGCCTGCGCCCGCCACGCTGCCACGCGGGCGGCATCGTCCGGGTGGGTGCTCAGCCACGCCTCGACGGCGCTCCGGCGATCGGCCGCAATCTCGCCGTCGGCATAGGCGTGCAGCTCTTCCAGCGTCACTGGTGAATCTCGATCGGTCATCGTCTGTTTCCTGAGCTCATTTCACCCGGCGCAGCGAGGGGCGCTCGCCGTCGAGATAGGCCTTGATCTGCGTGCGGGCCCGCGCCAGCCGCGACATCACGGTTCCGATCGGCACGCCTTGCACCTCGGCAACCTCGCGGTAGCTGAGGCCTTCGAGCACGACCAGGAGCAGCGTCGAGCGCTGCTCCTCGCCGAGCGAAGCCAGCGCCCGCTCGATATCGCGGCCGCCCGCCTCGGGGCCGGCCAGCTCCGGCGCGTCATCGTCGGCGAGGCCCTGCACGGCCGGCCGCCGCGCCAGCGACCGCAAGCGGTTGCGGTTGAGGTTGGTGAGGATGGTGTAGAGCCAGCTGCGAAGATCGCCACCGTGAAACAAGTGCTCGGATCGCAGCGCCCGCACCAGCGTGTCTTGAACCAGGTCGTCCGCAAGCTCGGCGCTGTGCGTGAGTGCCCGCGCATAACGCCGCAACGCGGGGATCGCCGCTTCGATACCCTGCCGAAACCCGGCCAACGCGCCCTCCTCTTCCGGCAACTGCCGTGTCCGTCGCTCCCGGCGCCCCCGCGCCGCAAGCTCTTCGAGCGCCTCGCCGGCTTCAGCCGGAGAAACACTGGCGCCGCTGCGATTATTCCGTCTCCCTGCGCGAGCGGGCCACTGCCGGCGCTGCTTGATGGCCCGTCCCCCCTGTGCCATAGGGACCCCGGCTCGCGCAGAGAGGAAGATCATGCCGGAAGCCCTGGGTCTCTTGCGCGGCAAGCGCGGCATGATCCTGGGGCTTGCCAACAACCGCTCGATCGCCTGGGGAATCGCCAAAGCCTGCCGCGCGCAGGGTGCCGAGCTCGCCTTCACGTTTCAAGGCGACGCATTGCGGAAACGGGTCGAGCCGCTCGCCGACGAGGTGGGCGGCTGCGTGATCGGTCATTGCGACGTCACCGAGCCCGCCAGCCTGGATGCAGCCTTCGCCGGCATTGCCGCGCGGTGGGGCTCGCTCGATTTTCTCGTCCATGCAATCGCCTTTTCCGACCGCAACGAGCTCGCCGGACGCTACATCGACACGAGCCTCGACAATTTCACCCGCACCATGCAGGTGAGCTGCTACTCGTTGACCGCGATCAGCCAGCGCGCCGAGCGGCTGATGCCGCACGGAGGCTCGGTGCTCACGCTGACCTATTACGGCGCGGAGAAATGGATGCCGCACTACAACGTGATGGGGGTGGCCAAGGCCGCGCTCGAGGCGTCGGTGCGCTATCTCGCCGCCGATCTCGGCGACAGGAATATCCGCGTCAATGCCATCTCCTCGGGGCCGATCCGGACGCTCGCCGCCTCCGCAATCGGCGACTTCCGCTACATCCTGAAATGGAGCGAGCACAACGCCCCGCTGCG
>DASXAP010000010.1:0-6278 GCA_036406655.1 Xanthobacteraceae bacterium
GAGTTCTACACCAGCCACGAGGCGCTGCTGCTCGGCTACGAGCAGGCGATGACGCGCGAGGATTCGACGCATCCCGGCACCTTCTGCTGCACCTCGGCGCACATGTTGTGGATCGGCGACCGCACCCGTCAGCCCGATCACGCCCATGTCGAGTTCTGCCGCGGCATCATGAACCCGCTCGGCCTCAAATGCGGCCCCTCGAGCAAGCTCGACGAGATGCTGCGGCTGATCGACATTCTCAACCCGGACAACGAGCCGGGCCGGCTGACGCTGATCGTGCGGCTGGGCGCCGACAAGGTCGGCGACATGCTTCCGCCCATGATCCGCGCCATCAAGCGCGAGGGCCGGACCGTGCTGTGGTCGTGCGACCCCATGCACGGCAACACCATCACCTCGGACACCGGCTACAAGACGCGGCCGTTCGAGCGCATCCTGTCGGAGGTGAAGACTTTCTTCGCGGTTCACCGCGCCGAAGGCACCCACGGCGGCGGCGTACATCTGGAGATGACCGGGCAGAACGTCGCCGAGTGCACGGGCGGCGCCCGCATGATCACCGACGCGGACTTCAAGGATCGCTATCACACGGTCTGCGATCCGCGGCTCAACGCCGAGCAGTCGATCGACCTCGCGTTCCTGCTGGCCGACCTGCTCAAGGCCGAGCGTACCGCCCGGGCGCGGCCGCTGCCGGCAGCGGCGGGGCTGTGAGCGCTCGAGATGACGATGGATCGCGGGCGGACGCGAGTGTCGGATTGGCCACGCCTTGACCGAGCGCCCATGGAACGATTGCTGCGCGCCACCGTCAACACCTGGCACGGTCTCCTTGCCGCGACGCGCAGCGAGGAGGCCTTTCGCCAGGAGCTGGTGGCGCTCATCCTGGCCGTGCCGCTCGCCTTCCTCCTTGCCGGCGAGCCATGGAAGCGTCTCGCGCTCATCGGCGTGGTGGCGTTCGTCCTCGTGGTCGAGCTCCTGAACACGGCGATCGAAAAGCTCGCCGATCGCGTCAACCTGGCGATCGATCCGCAGATCGGCCGTGTCAAGGATATGGGCTCGGCCGCGGTCGGCCTTGCGTTGCTCATTGCTGGCTTCACCTGGCTCCTCGCGCTGGCCGAGCGTTTCGGGCTGATCTGAGCTGCCCCTAGTGCCCCGAAGGGTGCCGCTAGGATTTGCGAACTTCGGAATCGGGACACGGGCGGCGATTGCCGGGCGGCGGCGCGACGCGCTAGACCTAATCCCCATGAACGCCCGCCCCACCGACCGCCTGGCGATCGCGGTTGCCCAGCTCGATCCGATCGTCGGCGACATTGCCGGCAACGCCGACAAGGCCCGGCGCGCGCGCATGCAGGCCCGGGGCGCCGATCTCGTGGCGCTGCCGGAGCTGTTCCTGTCGGGCTATCCGCCCGAGGACCTCGTGCTCAAGCCGGCGCTGCAGGCGGCCTGCCGGGCAGCGATCGACGAGCTTGCGCGCGCAACCGGCGACGGCGGCCCGGCGCTCATGATCGGGACGCCCTGGCTCGAGGACGGCAAGCTCTTCAACGCCTATTGCCTGCTCGACCGCGGCGCCATCGCCGCCGTGCGACTGAAGGTGAACCTGCCGAACTACGGCGTGTTCGACGAGCGGCGCGTGTTCGCGCCCGGGCCGCCGCCCGGCCCGGTCAATTTCCGCGGCGTGCGCATCGGCGTGCCGATCTGCGAAGACATCTGGACCGAATGGGGCGACTACGAGGACGTGGTCGAGTGCCTCGCCGAGACCGGGGCCGAGCTCATGCTCGTGCCCAACGGCTCGCCCTACTCGCGCGACAAGGACGAGGTGCGGCTCAACATCGCGGTCGCACGCGTCACCGAAAGCGATCTCCCGCTCGTCTACGTCAACCAGGTCGGCGGCCAGGACGAGCTCGTCTTCGACGGCGCCTCGTTCGCGCTCAACGCCGATCGCTCGCTCGGCTTCCAGCTGCCGGCGTTCCGCGAGGTGGTCGAGACGGTGGTCTTCGACCGCACCGGCAATGGCTGGCGCTGCGGCGGCGGCCCGGTCGCCGCGCTCGAGCAAGGCGACCAGGCCGACTACCTCGCCTGCATGCTGGGGCTGCGCGACTACGTCGACAAGAGCGGATTCAAGGGCGTGGTGCTCGGGCTCTCCGGCGGCGTCGATTCCGCGCTGGTGGCGGCGCTGGCGGTCGACGCGCTCGGGCCCGCGCGCGTGCGCTGCGTGATGCTGCCCTACCGTTTCACCTCGCAGGCCTCGCTCGACGATGCCGCCGCCGTCGCCCGCGCGCTCGGCGTCCGCTACGACGTCGTGCCGATCGAAAGCGCGGTGCTGGGGCTGGAAAAAGCGCTCGCGCCGGTGCTCGCCGGGGAGGGGCGCGACGTCACCGAGGAGAACCTGCAGGCGCGCGCCCGCGGGACCATCCTGATGGCGATCTCCAACAAATTCGGGCTGATGGTGGTGACCACCGGCAACAAGTCGGAAATGTCGGTCGGCTATGCCACGCTCTACGGCGACATGAACGGGGGCTTCAACCCGATCAAGGATCTCTACAAGACCGAGGTCTACCGGCTGGCGCGGCTGCGCAACGGCTGGAAACCGGACGACGGCCTGGGACCGCGTGCAGCGGTGATCCCCGACAACGTCTTCACGCGCGCGCCGACCGCCGAATTGCGCGAGAACCAGACCGACCAGGACACCCTGCCGCCCTACGAGCTGCTCGACCGCATCCTCGAGCGCCTGGTGGAGCGCGAGGAGCCGATCGCCGAGATCGTCGCCGACGGTTTCGACCGCGAGACCGTCATGCGGATCGAGCGCATGCTCAACCTCGCCGAATACAAGCGCCGGCAGGCGGCTCCCGGCGTCAAGGTGACGCTGAGGAATTTCGGCCGCGACCGCCGCTATCCGATCGTCAACCGCTTCCGCGATTCCGGCGCGGCGATGCCCGCGCCCGACCGGTCGCTGCTCGAGGCTGCGGCGGCGAAAAGCGAAGCCTTCGATTTCTGAAGGGGAGCAAGAGAGGGAACGATGTACAAAGCTTCAGCAGGCGTCATGCTGCCGACCTCGATCATCGGCTCGCTGCCGCGGCCGGCCTGGTACACGGCGGGGCTGGGATCGAAGAGCTTCCTCGAAGCCATGGTCCATTCGCGCTACCGCGAGCAGTACGAGGACGCGGTTTCCTGCTTCCTGCGCGCGCAGGAGGTCGCCGGGCTCGACATCTGCACCGACGGCGACGCCCACTATGACGAAGAAGTCGGCGGCATGAGCTGGCAGAGCTATCCGCTCACCCACATGGACGGCTTCGCGCAGCTGCCGGAGCCCATGGTCTACAAGATCGGCGCGGTCGCCTATCCGCGCGGGCACATCCTGCACGATTTTCTCGAAGCGCGCGTGTTTCCGCGCATCGTGGGGCCGGTGGGTCGCGGCCGGCTGCAATACGCGGCGATGTGGAAGACGGCGCAGCGCATGACCAAGAAGCCGGTCAAGTTCGGCACCATCCTGCCCGAGCTGATCGCGGCCTCGGTCGAGGACGACTACTACAAGGATCCGGTCGAGCGCACCTGGGCGATCAGCGACGCGCTCAACACCGAGCTCAACGAGCTCGCCGATGCCGGCTGCCCGGTCGTGCAGATGGAGGAGCCGCAGATCCACATGGTGCCCGCGCGCGGCAAGACCTTCGGCAAGCTCGACGTCGACGATCTCGTGAAAGTCTTCAACAACACGGTGAAGGGGCTGCGCGGCAAGACCGAGGTGTGGTGCCATACCTGCTGGGGCAACCCGTCGCAGCAGCGCATCTTCCGCGACGTGCAGAGCTACCAGCCCACGCTCGCGGCGCTCAACAAGGTCGACGCGGACGCGCTGACCTTCGAGACCTGCTCCTCAGGGCCCGGCGATCTTGAGGCGATCGGCGAGGTGATCAAGGACAAGAAGGTCGTCATCGGCGTGATCGACCATCACACCCTGCAGGTCGAGCGGCCGGACGACATCGCCGCGCTCATCCGCGAGGCGCTGAAATATATTCCGCCCGAGCGGCTGATCATCTCGTCCGACTGCGGCATGGGCCGTGAAGGCATGGGCCGCCGGCACGCCACCTACAAGATGGCCGCCATGGTGTTGGGCACCAATATCGTGCGCAAGGAGCTGGGCCTGCCGGAGGCGGAATGCCTGGCCGCGGAGCAGCGCTACTCGCTCACCAAGAGCGTGTAGCGACCACGCGGCCTGTGTTCCGCCTCATCCTTCGAGACGCTCGCTGCGCTCGCTCCTCAGGATGAGGACGAACACGCGTTGCTCGTCACCGCACCGGATAGATGTTCGGCCCGACGGCGCGCACTTTGCGCTTGCCCGGCGCGTCCGCGGGCTTGCCCTCCGCGGTGGGCGCGGCGGCGGCGGTCTCGGCGGGCGGCGGCGCCGGCGCGGCGCTCGCGGCGTTGGTCGGCTTGCCCTGGACGCTGGCGCGCGGCTGCGACAGCAGCTTGGCGCGCTCCTCGGTGACCACGATGTCGCCGCGCTCGACGGTCTGGTCGCCGCCTTGCTGCAGCGCGTCGGCCCAGGACTGGCCGGGCGCCCGGCAGCTGCAGGCGGGATTGTAGGTCTTGCGGTAGCTGAACGCCGTGGGCAGATCGGTGTAGGGCCGGCCGCTGATCGACACCGCGCGGTTGACGTCCTCGCCCGGGTTGCGGTGGGTGTAGAGCGTCACCTCGGTGGCCGGGCAGAGCCGCCGGCAGAGCTGTTCGTCGTCGGAGAACTTGCTCGGCACCGTGGAATAGGAAATCGGGAAATAGTAGCCGTCGCAGGTTCGCACGCACAGGGTCCGATAGGTGCCGGCGAGCGGCCCGTCCTGAGCGGGCGCCGAATACGTTCCGCCGAACAGGGCGTCGAAGAAGCCGCCCGGCCCGCCGGTGGCGTAGCGACGGTATTGCGGGCCGCAATCGTTCTGGCCGAGCGCCGCCAGCAGGCCGCGGCGCTGCCCCTCGCGCTCGCCGCTGTTGCCCTGGAGCTGCTGGATATCGCTGAGCGTGCGGTCGAGGTTCGCGCGCATCTGCTGGATCTGGTTGTTCACCGGCCCGCATTGCGGGGACTGCCCGCTGAACAGCGCGAAAAAGCCGCCGCCTTGGCAACCGAGCTTCTGCGACTGCTGGCCGAGGCGATCGAGCTCCGCCTGCTGCTTGGCCGCGGCGTCCTCGTAGCGCTTGATCTGCTCCGCCCTCGCGGGGTCGCCGGTGATGCCGCGGTCGAGCGCGGCGAGCTGGCTTTCGAGCCGCACGCAGGTCTGGCTGCGCCCGGCCGCGGGCGAGGAGGACGGATATTGGTATTGCGCGGCGGCCGGTACCACGCACAGCAGCACGATGGGCAGCCCGCCACCCAGTGCGCGCAAGACTTTCGCGATCGCTGTTTCCGTCATGGAGTGGAGCCCGACCCGGACCTGACACTCGCGGATGGAAGCGGCGGAATGGTGACCAAAGTGTGAAAACCCTGCGCCGATCGGGTCCCGCTCCGGCCAGATGCGCGGGTGCACCAACGAGCTAACGCTCGAGCGGCGTGGAGCCTGCCTCCAAAGCCGGTCTCCCCTGCTCGGTCGCCCGCGCCGCCTCGCTGCGCAGGTTCCAGAGGATGCCGGCGAGGATGAGGCCGGCGCCGAGAAAGACGAAGCCGTCGAGTGGCTCGCCGTAGAGCCACCAGCCGATCACCGCGATCAGCGGGATGCGCATGAAATCGAGCGGCACCACCACGCCGGCGTCGCCGACCCGGAACGCCCTGGTCACGCAGTAATGGGAGGCGAGCCCGGAGAGCCCGATCCCGATCACGGCCGGGATCTCAGCCGCATCGAGCCTGGCCACGAACAGCGGGTCGGAAGCGGCGAGGGCGAGCGGCAGTTGGATCAGCATCATCCAGAACACGATCGCGAACGGGCTGTCGGTGTTGGTCAGCTTCTTGGTGGCGATCAGCGCGACGGCGAAGCCGAGCGCCGCTGCGAGCGCCAGCAGCGCGCCCGGTTGCACCGTCGCCAGGCCCGGACGCAGGATCACCAGCACGCCCAGGAGACCGAGCACCACGGCGCCGATCCGGCTCGCCGTCAGCCGCTCGCCCAGCACCGGCAGCGCCAGCAGCAGCGTCCACGCCGGCGTGGTGAATTCCAGCGCGAAGGTCATCGCCATCGGGATGAGCAGCAGGCTCGTCGCCCACAGATAGGAAGCTGCCACGTGCACGCTGTTGCGGAAGAGGTGCAGAAGGAGGTGCCGGGTGACGATCGCCGCGCGCAGGTCGGCGCGCAGCGCCGCCAGGCTCGCCAGCACCAGCA
>DASXAP010000011.1:0-2093 GCA_036406655.1 Xanthobacteraceae bacterium
ATTTCGAATACGTGAAGCTCGCCGCCTAGCCGCCCTTGGCATCGCTCCGGCTGCGGCGCGCTTCGCCGTCAGGAGCTGCCGATCGCTATTCCGGCGACGAAGACCAGCACGCCCCCGACCACCACCTGGAATGCCGCGGCGAGGAAGGGGGTGTCCATGTAACGGTGGCGAATATAGGAGATGGCGGCCAGCTCCACCGCCACCACGGCGATGGCGACCGCGGTGGCCGTCCAGAAATTCGGGATGAGGAACGGCAGCGTATGGCCGAGCCCGCCGACCGTGGTCATGACCCCGCAGACGCCGCCGCGCACCAGCGGCGCGCCGCGGCCGGTGAGCGAGCCGTCGTCGGAGAGCGCCTCGGCAAAGCCCATGGAGATGCCGGCCCCGACCGAGGCGGCGAGCCCGACCAGAAACGTCTCCCAGGTGTTGTGGGTGGCGAACGCCGCCGCGAACAGCGGGGCGAGCGTCGAGACCGAGCCGTCCATCAGTCCCGCCAGGCCGGGCTGCACGTATTGCAGGACGAACATGCGGCGCGCGGTTTCGTCCTCCTCGGCGCGTGCCTTGGGCGTGAGCAGCGTCTGCTCGAGCTTCTGCGCCAGGCTTTCGTGCTGCACCTCGGCCTCCGCCAGCTCGACCAGGAGCTGGCGCACCGAAGCGTCGCGGGTGGTCTCGGCAGCCCGGCGATAGAACCGCGCGGCCTCGAATTCCATGTTCTCGGCGAACTTGCGCACCTCGTCGAGGTTGAGCGGCTGCATCAGCCAGAGCGGCTTCTTGGCGATGAAGCCCTTGACATCCTGGCGGCGGATGAGCGGCAGATATTCGCCGAACTTCGA
The DNA here is from genome assembly GCA_036406655.1 of Xanthobacteraceae bacterium. Taxonomy (GTDB): domain Bacteria; phylum Pseudomonadota; class Alphaproteobacteria; order Rhizobiales; family Xanthobacteraceae; genus VAZQ01. Next base: position 834 of record DASXAP010000011.1, read on the forward strand.
CCGGTAGAGCTCGAACAGGCGGGTGCGATGGACCACCTCCTCCTCGGCCATCTCGTCGAAGACCCCGGCGGAGGCCGGATATTGCTGCCGCAGCCCCTCGGCGAAACCGCGATAGATGCGGCTGTCCTCCTCCTCGTTGGAGATGGCCAGCGCAAGGATTTCCTGCTCTGAGAGCTCGGCAAAGCGCTTCACGCGAGACCCCGATGCTTGGAGAACCGGCAATCGATCTGTCTTGTAAGGGCTCTAAACAGGAAACATCGGTTCTTGACAACCCCGGCAAGAGCAGGCCCGGCGATGCGCGGAGTTCAGCCCGATGAGATCTCGATGAAGCGGCAGGTCGACCGGCTGCGCCGGACCCTCGAGCCGGCGCTCCGGCGCGTGCTCCACGCCTACTGGCGCTTCAGCCGGGCGATGACGCTCGGCGTGCGCGCGCTGGTGGTCGACGGCAGCGGACGGGTATTCCTGGTCAAGCACAGCTATGTCAGCGGCTGGCACCTGCCGGGCGGCGGCGTCGAGGCGGGCGAGACGCTCGGGCAGGCGCTGGTCCGGGAGCTGCGCGAGGAGGGCAATATCGAGCTCACCGAGCCGCCGAAGCTGCACGGCATCTTCTTCAACAACCGCGATTCGCGCCGCGATCATGTCGCGCTCTTCGTCGTGCACGGGTTTCATCAGCTCGCCGCGCCGGTTCCCGACCGGGAGATCGTGGCGCACGGGTTTTTCACCCTCGATACGCTGCCGCACGACACCACCGCCGGAACCCGCGCTCGCATCGCCGAGGTGCTCGGCGGGGCGCCGGCGAGCGAGCGCTGGTGAGGAGGGCGCGCGATCGCCATGTCGGCGTGGCACGGCGGCTCCGAATCGGCTATCGGTGAGGCTTGACCGGCCGGTGCTCGGTTGCGGATATTGATGCTGGCGCGACCTTGCCGGATGCAAGCGCGGGAAAGCGCGATGCTGCGACGGCCAGCCCTGCTCAGGACCCGAGCCGCCAATGACAATCTCGAGCTGCCGCGGCTCGGCGCGCGGCGGGTTCCCCCTTTGCTTCTTGTCGGAATGATCCATCCGCGCGGCAATTCGGCCCGACGATCCCAGCCATTCCGGCCCGGGCTCTGGCCCCTGCTGATGCTGGGCTTCTCGGGCCTGGTGCTGACGATCCTCTGCGGCGCGTTCCTGATCGAGCTCGCCGCGGTCGGTCTGCTGGCTGCCGGCATCAGCGGCTTCGACCTGCTGCGCGCCCACCTCCGCCGCAGGCCGGCGATCGCC
>DASXAP010000012.1:0-3525 GCA_036406655.1 Xanthobacteraceae bacterium
TGACCGCGGTCGCGCTCGCACTCGCCTATCTCTCGCTCGAGGTGCGCGTGCTCTATCAGGGCGAGGTGCTCGGCCGCGGCGAGACCAGCGACGCGGAGCAATACACCTATTCGGCGGTGTGGCTCGCCTTCGGCGTGGCGCTGCTGGCCGTGGGCGTGTGCCTGCGCTCGCAGGCGGTGCGCTTTGCCTCCGCCGCGGTGGTCATCCTCACGGTGCTGAAGGTCTTCCTCATCGACATGCGCGACCTCACCGGCATCTTCCAGGGATTGTCCTTCATCGGGCTTGGCATCGTGCTGCTGGGCATCGGCTGGCTCTACCAACGCCTGCTGTTTCCCCGCCGCGCCGGCGTGGGCACATCGCCGGTGTAATTTGGAACCAATATAAAAATTGTCCCACCGGTGGGCAGTTACCCACGCCGGCTTGCCTTTTTTACATAAGCTTGTTGCGTTTACCGGCGCTTGCTTGCAGTTCTGCAAGCACGGGGGCGGTGCGGCCGATGCTCTCGTGGGACGATTTCCGCTACGTCAAAGCGATAGCCGATACGCGCTCGCTCGCGGGGGCGGCCGAGCTGCTCGGCGTCAATCATTCCACCGTGTTCCGCCGCCTCGGCCAGATCGAGCAGCAGCTCGGCTCGCGCCTGTTCGAGCGCGGACGCGCGGGCTACGCGCCCACGACTTGCGGGGAGCAGATGGTCGAGCTCGCCGAGCGCATGGGAGACGACATCGTTTCGTTCGAGCGCGCGGTCACCGGCCAGGATCTGCGGCCGTCGGGAGAGCTGCGGGTCACCACCAGCGACGTGCTGCTGCTGCATTTCCTCGGCGACGTGCTGATCGGCTTTCGTCGCGTCTATCCCGAGATCGTGCTCGACGTCGTGGTCTCGAACCAACGGCTCAACCTGTCCAAGCGCGACGCCGACGTGGCGGTGCGAGCGACCTACCACAATCCAGACCCGCTTTCGGGGAGCAGGATCGCGCGCATCGCTTGGGCGGTGTTCGGCCCAGCCGCGCTCGCGAAGGAGGCGTTCGATCCCGTGATCGACGGGAAGCGGCACGACTGGGTTGCATTTTCCGACCCCGTCGCGATCGCCAAGGCGATGCGCTGGCTCCGGGAGCACGCGGGCGAGAGGCGCATCGTCTATAAGGTGAATACCATGATCGGGCTGGCGGAAGCGGCGGCCGGCGGCGTGGGGCTGGCGCTGCTGCCCTGCTACGTCGGCACCGCGGTGGCGGGGCTCGCGCAGCTCAGCCCGCCGCTGCCGGACCTCGAGGGCGAGCTCTGGCTGCTCAGCCATCCCGACCTGCGCAACACCGCGCGCGTGCACGCCTTCCTCGATTATTGCGCCGAGGCGATCGCGCGCCGGCGCAAGCTCGTCGAGGGCCTGGGCTGAAAGTTCAGTGGGAGCCGCCGGTGGCGTCCGCCGTCACGCCCTCGAGCTTCGCGGGCTCAGGCGAATGCCGGCGCGGGCTCATGCGGGCCACGCTCATGCGGCGGGTGAAGTCGCAATACATGAAGAAGCCCAGCCCCGTGACCGAGCCGCGGAAGCTGCGGTCGTCCGTGCGGTCGAGATTGAAGCACGGCTCGATCATGCTGCCCGGCAGCGACGCGCAGTAGGTTTCGCCCTTGACCCGAAGCGTTCCCGCCGGCAGCGCCACCAACTTGGTCGCTCCGCTACCGCGGACCTGGATCGTGCCGATGACCGAGCCGTCGGCGAAAATCCGGCCGGCGCCGCGCGAGCCGTCGAAACAATTGTAGGAGAAGAGCTTGCCCGCCACGAAACGCCGCGCCGCGTCGGGGCTCAAGGTTTCGGCCAATGCCGAGCTGGCGGACAGCAAGGCAACCACCGCAATCGCGAACCGCGCAATCATCCCCGATCCCCTCTGCTTACCGTCACGACGGTCCCCGTAACCGCCGGTTAACCATACCAATCAGGCGCGATCGTGCCGGATTATGGTCAACAAATCCTAAACGCCCCCTACCCGACCTTGACCACGATGCGGCCGCGAACGCGCCCCTCGACGATGTCGCGGGCCGCGTCGATGACCTCCGCCAGCCCGATCTCGCTCGTCATGGCCGCAAGCTTTTCCCGATCGAGGTCGCTCTCCAACCGCTTCCACGCCAGTTGCCGATCGGGCATTGGACGCATGACAGAATCAATGCCGATCAACGAAACACCACGTAGAATAAACGGTGCGACCGAAGTCGGCAAATCCATGCCGCCCGCCAAGCCGCACGCGGCTACCGCTCCGCCATAGCGCGTCATCGAGAGCAAATTGGCGAGCGTGGTCGAGCCGACGGCGTCGATGCCGCCCGCCCAACGCTCTTTTCCCAGCGGTTTTGCTGGGCCTGTCAGCTCCTTGCGATCGATGATCTCGCTCGCGCCAAGCGCTTTGAGATAGTCCGACGCGGCCTCCAGACGGCCGGTCGAGGCCGTGACCTGAAAGCCACGCTTGGCAAGAATTGCGATTGCGACCGAGCCGACGCCGCCGGCGGCGCCGGTCACCACCACCGGTCCGCTCGCGGGCGTGAGACCGTGACGCTCGAGCGCCATCACCGCCAGCATGGCGGTGTAGCCCGCCGTCCCGATCGCCATGGCATCGCGCTCGCTCATGCTCGCGGGTAGGCGCACCAGCCAGCTCCCCTTCACCCGCGCCGCGCCGGCATAAGCGCCGAGATGGGTCTCGCCCAGCCCCCAGCCGTTGAGGATCACCTTGTCGCCCGGCTTCCATTGCGGGTCGGTCGAGGTCTCGACCGTGCCGGCGAGATCGATGCCCGGGATCATGGGGAAGCGGCGCACGACCGGCACCTTGCCGGTGACCGCCAAGCCGTCCTTGTAGTTGAGCGTCGACCATTCGACGCGGACGGTGACGTCCCCCGCCATGAGATTCTGCTCGTCGAAATCGGCGAGGCCGGCCTTCGTGCCGGTCTCGGTCTTCTCGATCACGATCGCCTTGAAGGTTGCCACCACCATCCCCCTTCTTCTCAAGCCGGCGCGGGCGCCAGTCGGGCCACCGGCCTCTCCACGATGGGCAGATTGATGACGGCGGAGAGGACGCCGAACAATACCCCGAGCCACCACACGATGTCGTAGGAGCCGGTGCGCTCGAACAGCGCGCCGCCGAGATAGATGCCGAGGAAGCCGCCGACCTGATGGCTGAAGAAGGCGATACCGAACAGCATCGCCATCCAGCGCGTGCCGAACATCACCGCGACGAGGCCGGCCGTCGGCGGCACCGACGACAGCCAGAGCAGTCCGGTCATCGCGCCGTAGATCAGCGCCACCGCCGGGCTCGCGGGCAGCGTGATGAGAAAGACTACCGCCAGCGCGCGGGCGAAATAGATGACGGCGAGGATGTAGCGCTTGGGCAACCGCCCGCCCAGCCAACCCGACAGCATCGCGCCCACGATGTTGAACAGCCCGATCACGCCCAGCGTCCAGCCGCCGACCTGGGCGGAGAGGCCGCGGTCGATCAGGTAGGAGGGCAGGTGCAGCGTCACGAAGCCGAGCTGGAAGCCGCAGGTGAAGAA
>DASXAP010000013.1:0-2145 GCA_036406655.1 Xanthobacteraceae bacterium
GCTCAGCCGCAAGAGCTCGCTCATGCGCTGCTACCGGCTTAGCTGCAGCTGCGACGGCCGACGTGTGACCAAGAGACGCCGCATCCTGGAGAAGGCGTCAGCCTCGTGCCGGCGCTCGTCGACGATCTGATCGAAATCGACCCCGAATGGGGTTCGTGAGCCGGTGTTGCTCAGCCGGAACCGAATGGCGGCGGTTTCGCCGGCGGCGATCGCAAGCTGATAGTTACCTTGGTTCCGGTCTGCGCCGGGTTGACCGCGGCGTCCCTGCCGGCGACGACATGGTTGTTGATCCCGTCCTTGAAGTAGGGGTCGCGTTCGGACGGCCAAATAACCGCTCGTTATTCGTTTCGTTTTCGGTGAAAAGAGCCGCGGACTTTCGTCGCAATGAAGCAGGAAGCCGCTCAGCTCGGCATGCGACGCTTCGATCGCGACAATGTTCTCTCCCGGCCTCTGCCGCAGGGAGGGTTTCGCTTGGTCCGGACCCGAGGTCCTGCGTATACCTCACTTTACACACATGCACCGACGCTCATGATTGATGCAGGTCAGTGGATCCATCTCGCAGCCGTCGGATATTGCCGCAAGGTCAGGTTCACCGCCACTCTCGGAGCCGTTATGAAGAACTCGAATCTCGCACTGCGGCGGTCAAGAACCACCCGACGCATAGCCGGGCGCGCTCAAAAGGATTATATGCGCGGCCTGCATCAGGTTCAGCAAAAGCTGGATCACAATGCGGCGCCGTCTATCACGACGGCGGGGGGCAATCGGTGATGGGGGTCGAAGCCGCCCGCCAGCAGCAGTCGTGCGCAGTCTGCCGCCGGATCAACGAGAAATTTCCGGCCTGCAATCGTGACGCTGGACGGTTCGTGATAAGCCCCGCCGACATCCACCTGCCGCACCGCATCGGCGAGGCGACCGCCGCACGATCGAGGGCAGAGCCGAATGTCGTCACACCGTTAGCGCTTGCGGTTCATTGTTGCCGGATGGAGAGGGCGCGCGCCGGCCTCGCCGCCCTACCCTCGGCGAGGCATCTTGCCGTAGATCACATACCAGCCGTCATTCGCCTTGGTCCTCAGAGAAATACACCATAAATATCAATGTATTAGAGCGGCTTGCCTCGGTAATGCCCTGTGGTGCATGCTACGGGGCCGCCTGAGCAGCGAGGCCGGCCGGGGCGTCGCGGTCCTGTCGCGCAGCGCCCCTCGTGCGCGCTGTGTTCGATTTCGGCGGCGTCTATAGGCTGGAGCACCGCAAAGCTGCCGTTGAGACGAAAATGAGCAAGAACGGAGGGCGTCTCGATCATGAGCAAGGCGTCATGATCCGCGCCCATGCGATCTGGGAGCGTGAAGGATGCCGCGAAGGCGGGCATCTCGAGCACTGGCGCCAGGCGGAACAGGAGATGGCTGCCGAACGGCGGCTCCGGATGGTTGTCGAGGCGGCGCCCAATGCAATGGTGATGGTCGACGGGGCTGGCGCGATCGTCATGGTGAACGCGCAGACGGAGCAGCTATTCGGCTACCGGCAGGCCGAGCTTTTGGGGCAGTCGATAGAGGTGCTGGTGCCCGAGCGCTACCGGGCTTCTCACCCGGGCCTGTGCGCGGCGTTTTTCGCCGACCCGCGGCCGCGCCCGATGGGCTCAGGACGCGATCTCTTCGCTGTGAAGAAGGACGGGAGAGAATTCCCGGTCGAAATCGGACTGAACCCGATCGACACGGACGAGGGGCCGATGGTGCTCGCCGCGGTCGTCGACATCAGCCAGCGCAAAGCCGCCGAGCTTGCCCTGCACGAAGGCGAGCGCCGATACCGCTCGCTGGCGGCCATTGTCGAATCCTCGGAGGACGCCATCGTCAGCACGGATTTGGTCGCGGTGATGGACACCCGCGACCTCGAGGGGTCGCTGAAGAAGTCGCAGTCGTTGGAGAGGGAGCGGGGCCGCGGTGGTCGGCGAACGCGAGCATGGCACGATGGACCATCTGCTGGTGATACCGGTGACCCCGTTCGAGATCGCGATGTCCAAGATACGGCAAACGGCTTTGTCATCATCGTCGCGGTCGGCCTTTCGCTTTACGTCGCCGGTCCCTCGACCACGATCCTGGTGCTGGCGCTGGCCCATGACCGTCGACGAGAGGCCAAGCACCGCCGATGTCA
>DASXAP010000014.1:0-2072 GCA_036406655.1 Xanthobacteraceae bacterium
GCAACCGGCAAGCCAGACCAGGCAGGCGGCCGTCACCACCAGAACTCGCGCGACATCGCTCATCAGTTCAGTGCTTCGGTTCCATTCGACCCTTGATGAGCGGGATCGCGGGCGGCCGAGCCCGGGTTGGTGGACGGTAAAAGGAGGCTAGGGGACGAGGGTTAAGAATTCAATGCAGCGGGAGGCCGCATTCGGCAATTGATCACGAAATACACAATCATGCGCGGCGGCAAGATCGTCCGCACCGTCGCGGACCGAGCGGCGCTGCCCCGCGGATGCGGGCGGTGCAACGTGCGGCTTTGCGGTCCCGAGGACCACGCTCGCCTGTTTCGCTCCGCCGGTCTATGACCGAGCGGTTCTTGCTCAGCTTGCTTGCCGCGAAAGAGTGAGCGGCAGGTCCAGCTCCACCCGATCATGCGTCACCTTCGGGGTGATGCGGCCGCGCTCGCCGCGTTCTAGACGGACCAGGCCGTAGCTCTCCATGGTCCTTAGCGTACGCGACAGATTGGACTTGGCCTTGCCGGTGAGGCGTGCCAACTCGTCGAGGGAGCCGGGCGCCTTCTCGGCAATGACCCGAAGGAGTTCGCGGTTGCCGGCGGACAAGACCTTGGCGAAAGACTCGGTCGAGGTGAACCACACCTTCGGCTCGCCGGCTATAATACGGCGCTTCCCGCGCGCCACCGCGATGGTGCGCGCCTTCATCTCCTCATAGCTCGCGATGCCGACCTTCAAGGTGCTCATCGGATCGCTCCTCTCTCGCGCAAGACCGCATCCACGGCCGCCCAGAAATCGGCGAGCAAAGTTGCCGCATCCCGGTAGTCGTAAGGTCTGATCGTCCGTAGCCGATGGCGATGATCCTGCGGGTCGCCGCGCTTCTGCCTCACCACCGGATGCGCGTTGTCGAATCCGACCAGCCGCTCGCCGTCCGATCCATGCAGCGTGAGCGAATAGTCGATGCCGTGCGGCTTCTCAGGCGACACTGACACCCGTCACCACGAAACGGACCCAATGGCTGCCGTCCGGATCTACCACAAGAACCTGTCCGTCCAGCTCGAGCAGCACATCGAGAGTCGGGCGCGCGGCTCGGTCACACCATTATGGTTATCACACTGAAGCAAGTATGGCAATGGTGGGCTTTGGACAGTGCAGGAGAGCTGGATGCAGCGCCGCGAGGTCCAGGGCGACGTGGCTGGGTAGGCAGCTCCTCGGGTTTCGCGTTCCACTCAACCCGGGCGACGCCCAGGTCAGAAGCTGTGGGTGTAGAGGCGGACGATGACGGGCAGCAGGATGACGACGAAGATCACCGGAAAGATGCAGACCATCATCGGCACCGACAGCTTCGCCGGCAGCGCATAGGCCTTCTCCTCGGCCCGCGACAACCGTTTGTGCCGCATATCCTCGCTGTACACCCGGAGCGCATCGGTGATGCTCGAGCCGAGCTCGGTCGATTGCTGGATGAGCGTCGCGAACGAGCGCGCCTCCTCCAGCGCCAGCCGCTCGCCGAGATGCTCAAGCGCATCGGTCATGGTGCGGCCGGCGCGGATTTCCAGGTTCGCCATATGGATATTGGAGCAGAGCGAGGGATAGGAGTCGCCAAGCTCGCGTCCGACGCGGTCGAGGGCGGCCTCCATGCTCAGCCCGGCGTCGGCGCAGACGACAAGCAGATCCATGAAGTCCGGGAACCCGATCTGATGCTCGAGCTGGCGCTTCTTGATGCGCCGATCAAGGTACATGCTCGGCGCCACATAGCCGCAAAGCCCGGCAGCGCCGACCATCAGCCAGACCATCGAGCCTTCGAACACATCCAGCATCGGCAGCAGGAAGAAGGCCCCCACCGCGGCGCCAAACGCCAAGGCGGTGCGCGCGATAAAAAAACAAGCCACGGCGCGGGGATCGAACAGACCCGCCTGCACCATGCGGCGACGCAGCACCTTCATGTTCTCGTCGTTGGCGCTCGCGTAATGCTTGGTGGTGTACTCGACGAGCTGCTGCACAGCCTTGAGACTCGAATGCCGGAGCGACCGCGAGCCGCCCTGCGGCTTGTCGCCGACGTCGAGCAGGATGCCGGCGGC
>DASXAP010000015.1:0-4732 GCA_036406655.1 Xanthobacteraceae bacterium
CGAGGCCGACGACGTGGTGGCGATGGTGCGCAAGGTCTTCGAGGAGCGTGTCGCCTTTCACGACGGCGAGGACGAGATCGTGCCCGGCGTCACTGTCCATCACATCGGAGGCCACTCCAAGGGCCTGCAGAGCGTGCGGGTGAAGACTCGGCGCGGCCATGTGATGCTGGCGGCGGACGCCGCGCACCTCTACGCGCACCTCGAGTCGGGCCGGATTTTTCCCATCACCTACAACGTAGCGGAGGTGGTCGAGGGCTATGCCACGCTGCAGCGCCTCGCCTCCTCGCCGCGGCACGTGATCCCCGGCCACGATCCGCTCGTGCTCGCGCGCTATGCCGCGGCCAAGCCCGGCCTCGAGGGCTGGGTGGTGCGGCTCGACGCCGAGCCGAAAGGGTAAGGACCCGCTGCCGCTTACAGGATCGCGAACTCGGCGTTGCGGCGGTCGGTCACCAGCATACTGCCGGGATAGTGGGTGATGCAGAAGTCCGGCTTCACCGTCGCCACCACCGACTGCGGCGTGACGCCGCACGCCCAGAACACCGGGATCTCGTCGTCGTTGACCGGCACCGCATCGCCGTAGTCGGGCTGCATGACGTCGGTGATGCCGATGAGCTCGGGCTTGCCGATGTGCACCGGCGCCCCGTGCACCGCCGGGAAGCGCGTGGTGATCTGGATGGCGCGGATCGCGTCCGCCGGCTTCATCGGCCGCATGGAGACGACCATGGGCCCGTGGAACGGGCCGGCAGGCGTGGTCGCGATCGAGGTGCGATACATCGGCACGGTGGCGTTGCAGCTGATGTGGCGCAGCTCGATGCCGCCCTCAACGAGCGCTTCCTCGAAGGAAAACGAGCAGCCCAGCACGAAGGCAACGAGGTCGTCGCGCCAGTGCGCGCGGATGTCGGCCGGCTCGTCGATGAGCTCGCCGTGCCGGAACACGCGGTAGCGCGGCAGGTCGGTGCGGATGTCGAGATCATCCGCGAGGCTCGGCAGCCGAAAGTCCCCGGGCGCGGACGACGCCAGCAGCGGGCAGGGCTTCGGGTTGAGGTGGCAGAAGCGCAGGAAGTCGCCCGCCAGCGCGCCGGGCAGAATGGCGAGATTACCCTGCACGTAGCCGGGCGCGACGCCGGCGGTCTGGCCTTTGAGCTCGCCCGCGCGGGCGGCGAGCCGCGCGGCGCGGCCGGTCTGCGGGACGCCCTGGCGGGCGATGGTGGCGACGGTCATGGCGCTCCCAAAATGCTGCTGCGAGCCGCCGCAGGCGACGCGCATGCGACCATCTTATCATGGCAAGCGCGGCGAAACCGGTTGAATATGGGCGCGGGATCGCGTTTGCTAAGGATCATAGCCAAGCAAGAACCCGGCGAACGTAACGGGTCGGTCTCAGAGCAGAGAGGAATTCGCAATGGCTGACCAAGACAAAGCGCAGGACTGGGGTGAGGAATTCTGGCACGGCGGCAAGGTCACGCGCCGCCGCTTGATCGGATATGGCGCGGCCGGCGCGGGCGCCCTGGGCGCGACCATGCTGGTGCCGGCGCCATGGCAGGCCGCCTTCGGTCAAGCCAAGCCCTACAAGATCGGCACGCTGCAGCCGCTGTCGGGCGCCGGCGCGGCCGGCGGCAAGACCGCCCTGGTGGGCGTGCAGATGGCTGTCGACCGCATCAACAAGTCGGGCGGGATTAATGGTCGGCCGATCGAGCTGATCGTGGCGGACGACGAATCCAAACCCGACGTGGGCCGCCGCAAGGTCGAGAAACTGGTGGTCGAGGACAAGATCGACGTCCAGGTGGGCGGGTTCCTCTCCAACATCTGCCTCGCCTGCATGCCGGTGTACGAAGAGGCCAAGATCGTCAACATGATCAGCGTGTGCCTCGACACCACGCTCACCACCACCAAGTGCAACCGCTACAGCTTCCGGCCGTTCGACTATGCGCCCGCCCAGGCGGTGGCGTTCGCGCCCTATCTCGTCAACAAAATGGGCAAGAAGTGGCACATTGCCTTTGCCGATTATTCCTGGGGCCAGTCGACCCGCGACGCCTACGCTCAGGAGATCAAGAAGGCGGGGGGCGAGGTCGTCGGCACCACCGGCATTCCGCTCGGCACCGCCGACATGACCGCGTTCCTCTCCAAGATCAGCGGCAACTTCGACGGCCTGTTCGGCATCTTCTTCGGCAAGGACGGGGTCACCATCGGCAACCAGGCGTTCGACCTCGGCCTCACCAAGCGGTACAAATGGGCCGGCGACGGCGCCATCGCGGAGTCCACCAATCTGCCCGCGCTCGGCAACAAGATCGAGGGTTTCGTCGGCATCAACCGCTACGTCCCGGTGCTCGATCCGCCGCTCAACACCCCGGCGCACAAGAAGTTCTTCGAGGAAGCCAGCAAGCGGCTCAAAGCGATCGACCCGTCGGGTCCGCTGCCCGACCGCTACGTGCAGTCGAACTACGAAGCCATGAATGCGCTCAAGCTCGCGATGGAGAAGTCGAAGTTCCGCGGGCGCGAGGACACGATGAAACTGATCGAGGCCCTGGAAGGGCTGGAGATGAAGGAAGGCGACGACTTCCCGCAGGGCGACAAGGTGCTCCGCAAGGAGGACCACCAAGCGTTCCTGCGCGAGTTCATCTTCGACATCAAGGACGGCAAGCACCGGATCGTCGAGGTGGTCCCCAAGGAAAAGACGATATTCCCGCCGGCCTGCAAGTTCGCCTCGAGCTAAGTGACCGCGGAGCCTTCCATCGATGTGCCCGTCCCGGCCGATGCCGGCCGGGAGGGCGCCTCGGCTGCGCTGTTACGCACCGAGGGCCTGAGCGTTCGCTTCGGTGGCCTGACCGCCCTCGACAGCGTCGATTTCGAAATCCCGCGCGGTGAGATCCGCGCGATCATCGGGCCGAACGGCGCCGGGAAGAGCACCTTCTTCAACTGCCTGACCGGCGTCCTGCGCCCCACCTCGGGGCGCATTCTGTTCAATGGCGAGAACATCGCCGGGCTGCCTTCCAATCGCATCTCCCGGAAGGGCATCGCCCGCTCCTACCAGATCACCAACATCCTGCCCAACGCCACCACGTTGGAGAACGTCCGCATCGCGGCGCAGTCGCGCCGGCACGGCTGGAACATGCTCAGCCACCACAGCGCTTTTCTGGATCTCATCGAAAAGGCCGAAGCCGTGCTGGAGGCCGTCGGCCTCGCGGCCAAGGCGGAAGAGCTCGCCGCCAATCTCTCGCACGGCGAGCAGCGCAATCTCGAGATCGGCATCGCGCTCGCCACCGAGCCGCAACTGCTGTGCCTCGACGAGCCGACAGCGGGCATGAGCGCGGCCGAGACCCACGACACCATGCAGCTGGTGCGCCGCATCGCGAAGAACCTGACGATTTTGATCGTCGAGCACGACATGCAGGTGGTCATGGAGCTCGCCGATCGGGTCAGCGTGCTCCACTACGGCGAAGTGCTGGCGGAAGGAACGCCGGCGGAGATCCAGCAGAACCCCAGGGTGCTGGAGGTCTATCTCAAGACATGAGCGCGGACCCCACGGAGCCCCTCGTCGCGGTCGAGGACCTGCACACCTACTACGGCAAGAGTCACGTCTTGCAGGGCGTCTCGCTCACAGTGGGCAAAGGGGAGGTGGTGGGCCTGCTGGGGCGCAACGGCGTCGGCAAGAGCACGACGCTCAAGACCATCATGGGGCTCGTCCACCCCGATCGGGGCAAGGTGCTGTTCGCCGGCCGGCCCATCACCGGCCTGCCGGCGCACAAGCTGGCGCGGCTCGGCATCGGCTACGTCCCCGAGGATCGGCGCATCTTCCGCCTGCTCACGGTCATGGAGAACCTGCGCACGGGTCTCGACCGCCACGGCGTGAGCGATGCCAGAAAGCAGGAGCTGCTCGACAAGGTGTTCGCCTACTTTCCGGTGCTGGCCGAGCGGCGCAACCAGGCCGGCGGCACGCTGTCGGGCGGCGAGCAGCAGATGCTGGCCATCGCCCGAGCGATGATGCTCGAGCCCAAGATCATCTTGCTGGACGAGCCGACGGAAGGGCTGATGCCGCGCATGGTCTCGCAGATCCGCGAGATCATCGACGTGCTGCATCGGGAGGGCGTGGCCATCCTGCTGGTGGAGCAGAACGTGCCGCTCACGCTCGAGGCCAGCCAACGCATCTACATCATGGAAAAGGGCGCGGTGCGGCACCATTGCGCGGCGTCCGAGCTGGAGGTGAACCACGCCGTCATCCATCAGTATCTGGGAGTATAGCATGGACGTCGTGCTCGAGTTCATCCAGGCGATTCCCTACGAGCAGCTGCTGATCCAGACGGTGAACGGCATCGTCACCGGCATGATCCTGGCGCTGGTCGCCTCCGGGCTGACGCTGATCTTCGGCATCATGGACGTGGTGAACTTCGCCCACGGCGAGCTGTTCATGCTGGGCGCCTATGTCGGAGTGGTCGTGCTGGCGACGAGCGGCAGCTTCTGGATCGCGCTCGTCGTCTCCACGCTCGTCATCGCGCTGCTCGGCGCCGCCATCCAGGTGACGACCCTGCGTCCGCTGCTCGGCCGCGATCCCCTGACCACCATTCTCGCAACCTTCGGCGTCTCGCTCGTGCTGCAGAATTACGCGCTCTGGCAATTCGGCCCCGTGGCGCGCAAGATCCAGGAGCCCTTCACCGGCCATTTCAAGCTCTTCTATCTCGACTATCCCTGGTACCGGATGGTGATCGCTGGCCTCTCGGCCGCCATCATCGGGGGGTTC
>DASXAP010000016.1:0-3056 GCA_036406655.1 Xanthobacteraceae bacterium
ACGGACGATCAGCGCCTGGCTGCCGCCGTTCAGGTAGAAGTCGCGCACCGCGTAGCTCATCGGGCTCGCCACATCGAGCCCGCCAAAACGGCGCTCGTAATCGGCAAAGCTCGTCAGCATCACCGGCTCGTCGGTCGGGCCTGCGGCGGCGCGCCCCACAAATGCCGTGATCGAGGTCGCGACTCCGGTGATCGTGCGCACCCCGCTCGGCACTTCCTGGATATAGACGCCGGGATAAGTCAGTGCCGCTGGCATGAGATGCTCCTTTGCTGCGGGCCGAAACGGCGCGGCCGGTCACATTCGGTGATTGCTCGTCGGCTGGAGCGGGCGCCCCTTACACCAGCCGGGAGGACCGACACGGAGTGCGCACGCCGGCATCAGGCTTGGCTTTCTGAGCGAATGGCGGCGAGGAGGCTCTCGGCGGAGAGCTCGCCGAGCGGCGTCGCATGGGGGTGCAGAACAAACAGCACGCCCTTGCGCCCGCCTTCGACGATCGCCAGCACTTTCGCCGGGCGGCGCCAGAACAGCCGCTCCGCGCTTATTTCCGAGCCGTCGCCATCCGGCTGCATGATGATCAGAACATCGGCGCGGCATCGGCGAATTGCGGCGCCGAGGTCGTCGTCGGCCGCGACCCGCGCGGCGATGCGCAAATCCGGGTGACCGTCCATAATGCTCTCTATGACTTCGAGCATCAATCTCGGCATTCCGGCAAGAACGACACGGGTGCGCTTCACCAGTCACTCCGCGAACGGTTTCATAGTGTGCGTCTGGCGGCGCCGCCGTAAATGGATCGAGAGGTTCACTGACGGTTCATCCAAGGGGTGTAGATCTCCATCCAGGCCCAACGGGTAAGGCAGCCCGCGGGCAATGCGTTGCCATCACCCAAGGGCAGCCGAATCCAGGGATTTGCGCTCCGCCGCAAACGCGGATGACTGTTGGGAGCTGGGTGGCAGCGTGGCGCACCCCATCGAGGGAACGTCGATCGTCCCCGCCAGACAGCCGACGTTGTCCGGGCTGGCCGCTTCTCCCGCGGCAGCTTCTCGGAGTGTGTAAAGGGATCGAAGGTCGGGCTGTGTTGCCGTCCCTACATCATTCGAGACGGGCCTCCCAGCACGGTCCTCGCACGGCGCCTCCCGAAGAGCCTGCCCCTGTGCAAGCGGGGGGTGCCCCGCGCCTATCCAGCTGACCCCGGAAGATTTACCCCCTCTCAGCCTGCGCGGCCGGACCGCGCCGCTTCCAGCAGCGAGACCACGTCCGCGTCCTCGAGCTGCGGGAATTTTACGTAATGGGCGCCGACGGCGATGAACGGGCTCGGCTCCTCGAGGCAGACGATCTCGTCGGCCTCGGCCCGCAGCGACGCCAGCGTATCGGCCGGCGCCACCGGAACCGCGAGCACGACCCGCCTTGCCCCGGCCCGCCTGACCGCGCGCAGGGCGATGCGCATCGTGCTGCCGGTAGCGATCCCATCATCGACGACAACCACGGTCGCGCCGGCGAACGGCACCGGCGGCCGGTCGCCGAGATAGATCGCGCGGCGGCGCTCGATCTCCGCGAGCTGAGCCGCGGTCTCGCGCTCGACATAGGCCTCGTCGATGCCGAGCTCGGCCGCCAAGCTCTCGTTGATCAGCACCTGCGGGCTCGCGCCGTCTACGACCGCGCCGAGCGCCAGCTCCGGCTGCCACGGCACCCCGATCTTGCGCACCATCACGAGGTCGAGCGGCGCGCCGAGCGCCTCGGCGATCTCGAAGCCGACCGGCACCCCGCCGCGCGGCAGGGCCAGCACCACCGGCCGCTCCGGCGCCAGATGCCGCAAGCGGCGGGCGAGCCGGCGGCCGGCCTCTCTGCGGTTGGCGAACATCGCGCCTCCCCCCTTATTCCGGCTGTGCCTCCTATATGGGTCGCGGCCGGGCCGCGGCCAGCATGCGGCGGGTTGCCCTCCGCCACGTCCCGCGGGCACAATCCGATCGGCCGGCATGAAAGGAAGGCGAGATGAAAGAGGGCTACCGTTTCGTCGATTGCGACATGCACATCATGGAGCCGATGGACCTGTTCGACAAATACCTCGACCCTGCGTTCAAGCCGCGGATCACCTCGGCGATGCAGCGTCAGGACGGCGGCGCCACCGGGATGCGCGGTCGGCCCTTGTGGTATTTCGACGGCACGCCCACCAGCAACGACGGCAACGTCTCGCAATACAACCGCATCCGCGGCCCGCTGGTCGGCGCCCGCGGCAACAAGAACGTCATGTTCGCGGTCGAGCGCGGCTACGACGCCGAGGCGCAGGTCATGGGGATGGAGATGGAGGGGATCGACATCGCCGTGCTGTTCCCGACCGCCGGCCTCTCGTTTCTCGCCCGCGACGACATGGACCCGCAATTCTCGAACGCAATCTGCCGCGCCTACAACGACTGGCTGCACGATTTCGTCCAACACAGCCCCGACCAGCTCAAGATGGCGGCGATGCTGCCGTTCCACGACGTGAATCTCGCTTGCCGCGAGCTTTACCGCTGCGTCAAGGAGCACGGCGCCGTCGGCGCCTTCGTGCGGCCCAACTACGTCAACGGCCGTTATTGGCATTCGAGCTACTGGGACCCGCTCTACGGCATGCTGCAGGAGATGCAGATCCCGCTGTGCTTTCACGAGGGCACCGGCTCCTACTACTCGACGATCGAGCCGCGCTTTGGCGAGAACCGCTTCATGCGCCATGTCGCGAGCCACTCGACCGAGATGCAATTGGCGCTGATCGCGCTGATGCTGGGCGGCGTCTTCGAGTTCTATCCGCGGCTCAAGGTCGCCTTTCTCGAAGCGCAGAGCTGGTGGGTGCCGGGCCTCCTGGGCCGGATCGAATGGGATTTGCGCCAGCACAAGGACGCCGACGCGCCCTATCTGAAGATGTCGCCGTTCGAATATTGGCAACGCAACTGCTTCTCGGCGATCGAGAGCGGCGAGCGCGAGGTCGGAACCGTGGTCGAGCTGCTGGGCGGCGCCGACAACATCTGCGTGTCGAGCGACTTCCCGCATTTCGATTCGAGCTTCCCCGAGGTGTCGAGCCGCGT
>DASXAP010000017.1:0-6246 GCA_036406655.1 Xanthobacteraceae bacterium
TCGAACAAGGAGCTGTAGAGCGCCGGCGCGAAGCGCAGGGCCGCTTCGGCGTGACGCTCGGCCGAGAGGATCATGGAGCCGCTTGTCTCGCAGCTTCCCGCGAATCGCGCCGGCGGCCGGGCATCGGCTGCCCGGCCGCCGTCGACGATGCCCCGCGAGATTTCAGCCCGGAACGGCTCCTCGATCAGAGACGCCGCCCGAAACCGCCTCGGAAACCACCGAAGATGAGCGACAGCAGAAACAGGACGAGCGCGACGAAGAAGACGATCTTCGCAATGCCCACCGCTGCTCCCGCGATCCCGCCGAAACCGAGGATACCCGCGATCAAGGCGATCACCAGAAGAGTAACCACAAGGCCCAACATAGCCACGTCTCCAATTGGTCAACCCACTACAATTCGCAACTGAAACAGTCGTTCCAGGCTGCTGCCGAGCGGCAATGCATGATTAACCGAGATCGTTCCGCGGCGGAAAGGTGAAAAAGGCGACCGTGAGCGCCAGCGCCAGCGTCGGATAAACCTGCCACTCGCTGTGCTGCAGTGCGGCCACGAAACCGCTGCATAGACGGTCGAAAGCAACGAGTGCGGAGAGAACGTCGATCATGAACGGCTCCGTTTGTACGGAATAGGACGAGCACGGCGGCGGGCAGGTCCGCGCTCGCAGAGGAGAGCCCCGGCCGCCGGCTTCTTAGCGCAGCGGCCCGCCGGAGGGTAGGTGCCGCGGCGTGTCCGCGGCCGCCGGGTGCACGATGGCGCGCGGTTTCGGGTGTGCGCGCAGCACGGTCGCGCATGCCTGTGGGTCACGCCGCATCACAGGATCCTGAATCTCTCCACCGCCTTGCGATCCCAGCTGAGCCCGTTGCCGGGGCGATCCGGCACGACGGCGAAGCCGTCGACGATCGCCAGCGGCTGCTCGAGGATCCTGTCCGCCCAGTCGACATATTCGAGGAAATGGCAGGTCGGCGTCGCTGCCAGCAGATGCGCGCTGATCTCGCTGTAGAGGTGCGACGACATCTCGATGCGGGCGGTGGCGGCGAGCGCCGCGGCGCGCTGCCAGCCGGTCACGCCGCCGATGCGCTCGAGATCGGGCATGACGAAGTCGCAGGCCGCAGCCGAAAGCGCTGCCGCCATCGCCGCGCTTTCGGAGAAGTTCTCGCCGATCTGGATCGGAGTGACGAGCTCGCGCACGAGCGTCGCATAACCGGCATAGTCGTCGTGCCGGATCGGCTCCTCGAGCCAATAGATGCCCTCGCGATCGAGCGCACGTCCGCGCTGCAGCGCCTCGGCGCGACCGAGCGCCTGATTGTAGTCGACCATCACGGCGATCCCGGATCCGACCCGCTTCTTCACCGCATCCAGCGCGGCGAGGTCCTCCCGCAGGGTGGGATAGCCCAGCCTGAGCTTGATCGCGCGAAAGCCGCCGGCGAGGAGCTTTTCCGCTTCGTCCGCCACCTGGCTCGGTTCCGGCATGAGCCCGAGCCCGCACGAATTGTAGGCGGGAACGCGGCGGCGGCCGCCGCCGAGGAGCGCCGCAAGCGGAATCCCGGCGGCGATCGCCAGCGCGTCCCATGCCGCCATGTCGAAGCCCGCCAGCGCCATCCGCACGATCCCCTGCACGCCGATGAGCGCGAAGCGCTCGGCGAGCCTGGCATTGAGGTCTAGGGGCGCCAGCGGTTCACCCTTGACCAGACGCTCGACCTCCTCGACGATCCTGGCGATCGCCGAAAGCGCCGCGGGAAAATAGCTCCAGACGTAGGCGCGGCCGGTCACCCCCTCGTCGGTTTCGAGATCGATGAGCAGCAGCGGCGCCTTCGTCAGCGCGCCGCGGCTGGTGCCGAGCACGAATCGCATCGGCACCTCGACGCCGATGCAGCGGAGCGCGCGAACAGTGAGCGGAAGCTTGACGGCGGGAGCAGCGAGCATGGGATGAATCTGGCGTCCAGCGAGGCCGACCGGATATGCTGCCGGCCTTCGCCGGGTCTTCGTCCAGTATCGCAGGAGGACCGATGCAGGGGAAAGTCACGCTCGAGGATCATTTTGCGGTCGAGGAAACGCTCGGCGATTCCCAGCCGTGGGGGACGCATGTCTGGGCGGAGCTGCGGCACCGTCTCCTGGATTTCCACGACCAGCGGCTGCGGCTCATGGACGCTTCCGGGGTCGAGATCATGATCGCCTCGCTCAACGCCCCCGCCGTGCAGGCCATCCCCGACAAGAAGCGCGCGGTCGCGCTTGCGCGCCGCGCCAACGATATCCTGGCGGATGAGGTGGCGCGGCGTCCCGACCGTTTCGCCGGCCTCGCCGCGCTGCCGATGCAGGATCCCGAGAGCGCAATTGCCGAGCTGCAACGCGCAATCCGCGAGCTCGGCTTCAAGGGCGCGCTGGTCAACGGCTATTCGCAGCTCGCCGAGCCCGGCAAGGTGGTGCATTACGACCTGCCGCAGTACCGGGCGTTCTGGCGGGCGGTCGAGAGCCTCGACGTGCCGTTCTATCTGCACCCGCGGCCGCCGGCCGCGGGCGCCTCGCCGCTCTACGACGGGCATCCCTGGCTGTTCGGCCCGAGCTGGAGCTTCGCCGCCGAGACCGCCTTGCACGCCTTGCGGCTGATCGGCAGCGGATTGCTCGACGAGTGTCCGCGCCTGCAGCTGGTTCTCGGACACCTCGGCGAGGGGCTCCCCTTCTATCTGTGGCGGATAGACAACCGCAACAACTGGATGAAGGCGCCGCACAAATACGCCGCCAAGAAGCGCGTGGCCGACTATTTCCGCGCCAACTTCCATCTCACCACGTCGGGCCACTTCAGCACGCCGGCACTGCTCGACGCCGTGGCCGAGATCGGTGCCCAGCGCGTGATGTATTCGGTCGATTATCCGTTCGAGGATTTCGCCGATGCGGCCGACTGGTTCGACAACCTCGAGATGGACGAGCGCGACCGCGTCAGGATCGGCCGCACCAACGCGGTGAAGCTGTTCAAGCTGAACGCGGGCTAGTCGGTGCAGCGGTAGGGTGGGCAAAATCGCCCTCGTGACGTGCCGGCACACGAGAAAGGGTGACGGCGATTTTGCCCACCATTCCCCGTTGTGGTGGGCAACGGCGCACCAGCCATTTCATCGGTGCACAGATTGCGTCATGCGCCGTTGCCCACCCTACGGATACGGGATCACAACGCCTCGCCCCGAAGCAGCTTCGGCACCTCGCCGAGGAGACCCGCCGCCTCGCGAATGAACAGATGCTTCAGCGCAGGAAGCCGATCGACCACGCCGAGCCCCACGTCGCGGAGGAGCCGCAGCACATCGGAGCGATTGGAGAACAGCCGGTTGAGGCCGTCGGTCGTCACCCCCATCGCCACCGTGTCGAACCGGCGCCAGCGCTGGTAGCGCTCGAGCACGGCGAGCGAGCCGGGATCGAGCCCGAGCCGGGCCGCATCGACGATCACCTCGGCGAGCGCGGCGGCATCCTTGAGCCCCATATTGAGCCCTTGCCCGGCGATCGGGTGAATGAGGTGAGCGGCGTCCCCGATCAGCGCCAGGCGGGGGGCGACGAACGAGCGCGCGATGGCGAACCCGAGCGGATGCACCCGGCGGGGACCCGTGGCGGCGACCTCGCCGAGCCGCAGCCCGAAACGGCGCTCGAGCTCGCGGTTGAACTCGGCGTCGGACAGCGCGGCGAGACGGGCCGCTTCCTCCGCCTGCTCGGTCCAGACGATCGACGAGCGCCGCCCGGGCAGCGGCAGGATCGCGAACGGCCCGGCCGGCAGGAAATGCTCCTCGGCGCGGCCGTTGTGATCGCGCTCATGGGCGACCGTCGTCGTGATGGCGGACTGGCGGTAGCTCCAGCCGTGAGTGGCAATGCCCGCCCGCTCGCGAATCGCCGAGCGGGCGCCGTCGGCGGCGACCAGCAGCCGCGCGGCAACGCTGGCTCCGTCGGAGAGCGGCACCGTCACATGATTGGCCGCCAGCTCGAAGTCGCCGACCGCAGCGGGGTGCAGCGCCACGCCTTCCGCGTGAGCCTTGGCCAAGAGCGCTGCCAGCAGCGGAGCGTTCTCCACCATGTGAGCGAACGTCTCGCCCGGCGCTGCATCCCCGTCGAAGCTGAGGAATGTCGGCCGCACCGCGTCGTCGAGCCGGCTGTCGGTGACAACCATCTCGAGGATCGGCTGCGCCTCGAGCTGCGCCCAGACACCGATCGTCTCGAACAGCCGCCGCGCGGCGGCGACGATGGCGGAGGCACGGCCGTCGTCGGCGCGGCCGCCGCCGGCGGAGGGCCGGAGCGAGCGGGCGAGCCCCGGATCCGCCACGGCGACCGAGAATGCCGGCCCCAACCCCTGGCGCAGCGCGATTGCCAGCGCGAGGCCGGCGGACCCGGCACCGCCTATCAAGACGTCGATGCGCTGCTGATCGCCGGGCATGCTAGGCGCCGTGTTGCTGCTGCCCGGCATCATAGCAGGCGAGGCACGGCATCACAGCGTGCAGGTTCTCGAGGCGAGAGCGCGCGGAACCTCCGAAACGCCGCAATCGGCGTCTTGGGATGCTCCGCCGGGGAGCCTGCACCAGCGCGAACGGCCCGGCCACAGGAGCATGGGCCATGTCGCCGAACGTCGATCCCGGAGTCGTCCTGCGCCGCCGGCGCTGGCCGCTGTTCCTGCCTTTCGCGCTGGTCGTGGCGCTCGGCATCGGCTGGAGCGCGCTGTGGTTCTACGCCGCCGGCCGCGCCGAGGCGGAGATCGCGGCCTGGCGCGAGCGCGAGCGAGGCGCAGGACGTCAGCAGGATTGCGCGACCCAGTGGATCGGCGGCTATCCCTTCCGCATCGAGGTTCACTGCGGTGGGGCCGACTTCGAGCTGCGGGGCGCCCCGACGCTGCGCCTGCAGCTGCCATCGGCGCTCGCGGCGGTGCAGGTCTACGATCCGAGCCTGCTGATCGCCGAGCTGTCGGGTCCGCTCGAAGTCTCCGAGCCGGGCCGAGCGCCCACTACCGTGATCAACTGGAACGGCGGCCGGGCGAGCCTGCGCGGCCGCATGCCCGGCACGCTGCAGCGCGCCTCCGTGGCGCTCGATGCGGTGAGCGTCCTCGACTCCCGCCTCGCCCGCAACGCGCCCCTGTTCAGGGCGCAACGGCTCGAGCTGCATGGACGCGAGGCGGAAGGCTCGAGCGGCGCCAGTCCGGCAGTCGAGACGGTGCTGCGGCTCAACGGCGCGACCGCTGAGACGCTGCATCCGCTCGCCGCCAAGCCGATCGACGCGGACATCGCGGCGGTGCTTCGGGGGCTCGACGACATCTCGCCCAAGCCCTGGCCGGCACGGTTCCGGGCATGGCAGGCGCGCGACGGCGAGGTCGAGATCGTGCGCGCCCGCATCCAGCAGGAGGACGTGATCGCGGTTGGAGCCGGCACCCTGCGGCTCACCTCGCGGGGCGGTCTCGACGGCAGCCTGCAGGTGACGGTGGTCGGGGTCGACAAGCTCCTCAAGATGCTGGACCTCGATCGGATGATGTCGGAAGGCCAGGTCGGCGCGACCTTGAGCGCGCTCGATCGGCTCATTCCCGGTCTCGGCGGAATTGCGCGCCAGAATGCCGGGCCCGGACTGGTCGCGGCGCTCGGACAGCGCACGGTGCTCGAGGACAAGCCGGCGGTGGCCTTCCCGGTCCGGTTCGCCGATGGAACCGTCTTCCTCGGGCCGTTTCAGGTGGGAGAGGTGCCGCCGCTCTTCTGAGCAAGCAGGTTCTACTCGATCACATCACCGCCGGAGGAGGCTTGCGGCGACGACCATGCGTCGAGATCATCAATCTGCAAACGGGTCGCCGCCGCCGGCCCAACGAGCTTCTCCTCGATCTCTTTTCTTGCCAGGTCAAGCCATGACTCGGCGCGGACGGCACGGTTCCGAACGCATTCCATCTCCATTTCGAGCTGATCAATTCGACTCTCGGCAGATCGCAGCTGCCGGCCTGCGCTTTGCAGCATCCCGATAATGGCATCGCCCGACCGGTCCATCGGAATGGCTTCGCCTCGTAGCTGTTTCGGCGCGAAGTTCAAGACCTCGTATGGCACGCCGATGGCCGAACGAGCCGGCGTGCGAGAGCGTCGCGACGGCGGAGTGACAATTTGCGTCGGCACATCCGAGTGCTTCAGCGTGAGCTCGAGATTGCGCAACTGGAAGAAAACGATCTCCAGCCAGTCACGCAACTCGTCCTGCAGTGCCGCGGGGAGGTCAGGGGGCGCTGCCCGCCAGAGCTCGGAGAACGAGGAGGTTTTCCG
>DASXAP010000018.1:0-19812 GCA_036406655.1 Xanthobacteraceae bacterium
TGCCGGATGCGCCACCGGTCACCAGCGCCGTCTTGCCGTCGAGCTTCATGCGATCTCTCCTTTCCCGCGTCGAGCCGTCGTCAGTGCAGCGCACCGGCAAAGAACGCCTCGACGCGCTCGCGCGTCTCCGGAGTGCGCAGCAGCCGACGCGTGCCTTCGAGCTCGTCCTGAAATCCCTGGTCCCCGGGCTCGCCGGCCGCTGCAATGCATGCCTTGCTCCATGCCAGTGCCGCCGCCGGGAGCGCCGCCACCCGCTCGGCAACCTCGCGCGTCCGCCCCGACAGCTCGGCAGCCGGCACCGCCCAGTGCACCACGCCCAGCTCGCGGGCGGTCGCCCCGTCGATGATCTCGGCCCCGAGGATCAGCCTCGTTGCCACGGACCGTCCGCACAGCCGGGTCAGTCGCTGCGTCCCGCCGGCGCCCGGGATGAGTCCAAGGCGGGCCTCGGGCAGGCCGAGCTTCGCCTCGCTCGCAGCGACACGCAGGTCACACGCCAGAGCCAGCTCGAAGCCTCCGCCCATCGCCGCGCCGCCGATCTCGGCAAGGGTGACCTGCGGCAGCTGTTCGATCCGCTGGTAGAGACGCTGGATGCCCGCGACATAAGCGTACATCCGCTCGGGCCCGCCCGGCGCATCGACCAGCTCACGCACCTGTGCAAGGTCGGCGCCGGCGCAGAATACCTTTTGATCGGAGCGCAGATGCAGAACCTTCCAGCCTGCGTGCCGGGCAAGCTCGTCGAGCCTGCTCGAGAGCAAGCGGACCCACTCCTCGTTGATTGCATTGACCGGAGGCCGGCTGAGAGTGAGTGTCGCAACCCGATCGGCGACCGTCAGCTTGAACATGCACATCCTTTCCGGCCCGTACCGCGGCTGCTGAAGCAGCGATCACGCCGTGCCGGCGAACGTCGGTTGCGGCGACCGAAACCGCACATCAGCCGCCGCCTCTACCGTTGCCGCACCTGGTCGTGTCGGCCTTGCTTCGCAGCATGAAGCGCTGGATCTTGCCGGTCGCCGTCTTCGGCAGGCTGTCCACGAACTCGATCCAGCGCGGATATTTCCACGGACCGATGCTCCGCTTGACGTGCACCTTGAGCTCCTCATAGAGCGCCCGGTTGGGACCGCGGCCGCATCGATCCTTGAGCACCACGAATGCCTTGGGCTTGATCAGGCCGTTGCTGTCGGTTGCCGGGACCACCGCCGCCTCCAGCACCGCCGGGTGGGTGATCAGGGCAGCTTCGACCTCGAAGGGAGACACCCAGATGGCGCTCACCTTGAACATGTCGTCGCTGCGTCCGCAATAGATGTAGACCCCGTCCGACCGGCGCAGATACTTGTCGCCGGTCCGCGTCCATTCGCCGACGAATGTCCGGCGCGATTTTTCCCGCTGGTTCCAATAGCCCGCGGCAGCCGATTGTCCACGCACGAGCAGCTCGCCGACCTCCCCGTCGACGACCTCGTGACCGCCGTCGTCGACGAGCTTCAGATCATAATTCTTCACCGGCAGGCCGGCAGTGCCGTATTCCACCCGGTCCGGGAGATTGGTGATGTAGAGATGCCCCATCTCCGTCGAGCCGACCCCGTTGACGATGTCGAGACCGAAGCGGGTTTTCCAGGCTTCACCGAGATGCGGCGGGAGCGGCTCGCCGGCCGAGAAGCACAGCCGCAATCGCCTCGAGCCGGTCTGCGGCGTGCAGTCCGCATCGGCCAGGATGGCCGCATACAGCGTTGGAACCGCATAGAGCATGGTCGGCTGATAGGCGCGCAGAGTCTCGAACACCGTCTGCGGCGTAGGCCGCTCCGGGTAGAAGACCGAGGTCGCCCCGACCGCCATCGGGCAGAAGAGCGCGCTGCCGAGGCCGTAGGAGAAGAAAAGCTTGGCCGCCGAGAACACCACGTCGTCCTCGCGGATGCCGATGCGGTCCTGGCCGGACAGCCGCGCCATCATCATCGGGCTCGAATGCACGTGCATAACGCCCTTGGGCGCTCCGGTCGTGCCGGAGGAATACAGCCAATAGGCAACCTCGTCGGCGCAGGTCCGCGCCGGCGCCGAACCTTCGTTCTCGGCGGCGAGCAAGGCATCGAGCCGCGGCACGCAGTCAGGACCGCCGCCGACCACGACGATGGCGCGCAGCGTCGGAACATCCTTGGCGGCCTCCTGCACGACGGGCAGCAACGCGGCGGAAACGAAAGCGGCCTTGGCGCGCGAGTCCTCGAGGAGATAGCGGTACTGATCGACCGTGAGCCGGGTATTGAGCAGCACCGGGACGATGCCGGCGCGAATCGCTCCCCAGAACAGGATCGGGAAATCCACGGTGTCGAGCAGGATAAGACCAATTCGATTTTCCGGCTCGATTCCCAGCCGCGCCAGCATCGGACCGATGCGAGCGGCCGAGTCACGCAGCTCGGCGTAGGTCACGTTCCGGGCCGGATCGATGCAGGCGGTCCTGTGACCCCGCCCCTCCGCGACGTTGCGATCAACAAAATCGACGGCGGCATTGTAATCGCGAAGGGCGGTCATCGGCATGCGCCCGCTAACTGTCTGTCGCATGCATTAAGGTGCCGACGCCGGGCGAATTCCTTGACTTATGTTAGGTGTGCGCGTGGCGAAAGCTCTCCAGCGCGCGGCTTGATTTCGGTCATGGCGCATGGCTCCAAGCGCAGGCGATGCTTGCCCCGTGTCCGGCCCCCGCCCTTGGGCCGGCGGCGATCCGGGAGCCCGACCGATGCCCACAGGGAGCGCGCAATCGCGCAAGCGTTTGCTTCGGGTCAAGGTCAATGGCCGCTGGCGTGAAGATGCCGTTGCCGAGAACCAGCTGCTCTGCGAGTACCTGCGCGAGGTGCTTCACCTCACCGGCGTGAAGACCGGTTGTGACGGCGGTGAGTGCGGCGCCTGCACCGTTCTGCTCGATGGCGAGGCGATTCCTTCCTGCATGGCACTCGCCGTCCGCTGCGAGGGGCGCAGCATCGAGACGATCGAGGGTCTTGCCCGACAGGGACGGCCCAACCGGCTGCAGCGCGCGTTCCACGAGAAGCTCGGAGCCCAATGCGGATTCTGCACTCCGGGCATGATCATGGCGGCGGAAGCGCTGCTGCGTCGCAACTCCGATCCGAGCGAAGCCGAGATCCGCACAGCGCTCTCGGGCAACCTGTGCCGATGCACCGGCTACGTGAAGATCATCGAGTCGGTGAAGGCGGCAGCGGAGACGCCGGCGTGAGCGCCATCGGCAGCAACGACAGCAAGCATCGCGGGGTGCCGCTGATCGACGGCATCGACAAGGTTACCGGGCGGGCGCGCTACACCGCCGACCTCGAGCATGCCGATGCACTCGTCGGCCGCATCTTTCGCAGCCCGGTGAGCCATGGCGACATCGTCCGGCTCGACGTAGAGAGGGCGCGCGCGCTCGACGGAGTCATCGCGGTCGTGACCGGCGACGACTGTCCCCACACTTACGGCGTGCTGCCGATCGCGATGAACGAATATCCGCTCGCGCGCGGGCGGGTGCGCTACCGCGGGGAGCCGGTGGCGGCGGTGGCGGCGGTCGACGAGGCTACCGCCGCCCGCGCGCTCGATCTCATCGACCTCGAGGTGCGCGAGTTGCCGGCCTATTACACCTCGGCCGATGCGCGCGCCGCGGGGGCGGTGACGCTGCATGCGGACAAGCCCGGCAACATCGAACGCGAGGTGCACCACGAGTTCGCAGACGTGCGGGCGGGCTTTGCCGCGGCCGATCTCGTCCGCGAGGAGCGGATCAGCTGCGCCGAGGTCAATCACGCGCAGATCGAGCCGCATGCCTGCCTCGCCGAATTCGATCCGGAGGCGGGCCGGCTCACCGTGCAAAGCGTCTCCCAGGTCGGCTACTACCTGCACCTGACGCTGGCGCGCTGCCTCGAGATGGACACCTCGCGGATCCGGGTGATCAAGCCTTTCGTCGGCGGCGGCTTCGGTGCGCGCGTCGAGCCGCTCAACTTCGAGATCGTCACCGCGCTCCTGGCCCGCACCGCCGCCGGCAAGGTGCTGATGCGGCTCACGCGCGAGGAGAACTTCCTCACCCATCGCGCGCGGCCGCAGACCGACATCAGGCTCAAGCTCGGCATGCGCAGAGACGGCCGGCTTACCGCGTGCGAATGCGAGGTGGTCCAGCGCGGCGGCGCCTATGCCGGCTACGGCATCGTCACGATCCTCTATGCCGGTGCGCTGCTGCAGGGGCTCTATGAAATTCCTGCCGTCAAGTACGACGGCTACCGGGTCTACGCCAACCTGCCCTCGTGCGGGGCGATGCGCGGCCACGGCGCCGTCGATACCCGTCACGCCTTCGAATGCCTGCTCGACCGCATGGCGCGCGAGCTCGGCCTCGATCCGTTCGCCGTCCGCCGCGCCAACCTGCTGCGGGCGCCGACGCGCACCTTGAACGGTCTCGTCGTGAACAGCTGCGGGCTCGAGCAATGCCTCGACAGGGTCGAGCAGGCGAGCGGATGGCGCGAGCGCATCGGCACGCTGCCGCCGGGCAAGGGTCTGGGCATGGCGTGCTCGCATTACGTGAGCGGCGCGGCCAAGCCGGTGCACTGGACCGGGGAGCCGCACGCCGTCGTCAACGTCAGGATCGATTTCGACGGAGCCGTGACGGCCCTCACCGGCGCCGCCGACATCGGCCAGGGCTCCTCCACCATGGTCGCCATTGCGGTTGCGGAGACGCTCGGCATCTCGCTCGAGCGCGTGCGGGTCATCGCCGGCGACAGCGCGGTCGTGCCGAAGGACAATGGCGCGTACTCGTCGCGCATCACCTTCATGGTCGGCAACGCTGCAATCGACGCGGCGAAGAAGCTGAAGATCATCCTTGCGGAGGCGGCGGCGGGCAAGCTCGAGGCACGCGCGCAAGACATCGAATGCACGGGCGAAGTGTTTCACCTCGGCGCGCAAGGGCAGTCGAGCCTGCCCTTCATCGACGTGGTGAGGGCGGCATTGGTGGATCGCGGCCCGATCACCGTCTCGGGCGCTTTCACCTGCCCGCCGGAGATGCAGGGCGGCAGGCACCGCGGCGGGGCGGTGGGCTCGACCATGGGCTTCAGCTACGCCGCCCAGGTCGTGGAGGCGAGCGTCGACGAGGCGACCGGCACGGTCACCGTCGACAAGGTCTGGGCCGCGCTCGACTGCGGCCATGCGATCAACCCGCTGGCGGTGGAAGGGCAGATCCAAGGGTCGGTATGGATGGGCATGGCGCAGGCGCTGAGCGAGGAGACCCATTACGTCGGCGGACTGCCGGTGCATGCGAGCCTGCTGGAATACCGCGTCCCCACGGCAGCCGAATCGCCGCCGATCGAGGTCGCCATCGTCGAGAGCGAGGATCCCTATGGGCCGTTCGGCGCCAAGGAGGCGAGCGAGGGGGCGCTGGCCGGTTTTCCGCCGGCCCTGGTCAACGCCGTCGCCAACGCCATCGGAATCGATATGGACGAGCTGCCGGTGACGCCCGATCGAGTCATGGAGGCGCTGGTCGATCGCCGCCGCACGCGGAAATTGGCGGCGTTGCGGAGGGCGGCATCGTGAGCGCCTCGCTTTCCGCGTTGCGAGTTGCGCATCCCGGCAACATCGCCGACGCAATCGCGATGCGCACGAGCAGCGCGGGAAGCCGGTTCCTGGCCGGCGGAACCGATCTGCTGATCAATATTCGCCATGGGCTGAGCGGCCCGGATCTGCTGATCGACCTCTCCGGCATCCCGGAGCTGACCGGGATCGGGGACGACGGGCAGGGCCTGCGCATCGGCGCGGGCGTGACCATCGCCGCGCTCGCGGCCGATGCGACCGTTGCCGCCCGATATCGCGCGCTGGCGCAGGCTGCCGAGGTCATCGCGGGCCCTGGCCACCGTGCCATGGGCACCGTCGGCGGCAATCTATGCCTCGACACGCGCTGCATCTTCTACAATCAAAGCGAGTGGTGGCGGCAGGCGAACGGATTCTGCCTCAAGCGCGGCGGTGAGATCTGTCATGTCGCGCCGCAGGGGCAGCACTGCCACGCCGCCTTCACCGGCGATCTCGCCCCGGCGCTGCTGGCGCTCGGCGCCGAGGCGGAGATCGTCAGCAAGACCGGGCGCAGGCATATCCCTCTCGCCGACTTGTACATCGAGGACGGGCGCGCGCATCTGGCGCTGGCTGACGACGAGCTCATCGCGGCCGTGCGTCTGCCGCCGGCCGCTCCGCGCTCCGCCTATTCAAAGGTGCGGATCCGCGGAGCGATCGATTATCCGCTCGCCGGTGTCGCGGTCGCGCTCGGCGTCGGCGCGGGTGTCGTAACAAGCCTGCGGATCGCCCTGACTGGCACCAATTCCCGCCCCTTCCTGCTGGCCCAGACCGATGCCCTGCTCGGCCGAAGCCTGGACGAGAACGGCCTGAAGGAGATCGAACGGCTGGTGCAGAAGCAGGTGCAGCCGATGCGCACCACCGTCGCCTCGGCCCACTATCGCCGATTGGCGGCCGCGGCGCTGGCGCGCCGGCTGACCGGCGCGCTCTTTGCCGAGCAACGGGGTTGAAGCCTATTTCAGCGCCGGGAGATCACTGAAGTATTCCGGATGCGCCTTCTCGACCTCGGCCAGGAATGCCGGCGCGAATTGATCGGCGACAACCAGCCGGGCGGCACCGTGCAGCGTGTTCTTGAGAACATCGTCCTCGGCAGCGTTGAACGCCTTCATCACCGCGGGTGAAAGGCGAGGGTCATAGCTGATGAACCCAACCGCCTTCTTGCCCACCCCGACATCGGTGTTGGGCACCATCCGGGCGAAGATGTCCACCGCTTCATCGCGGTTCTGGCGAGTATATTGGGAGGCGGCCGCAAGGCCGGCGACGAAATCGCGGACGACCTGCGGCGAGCTCTGGATCGTGGGGTCATGCGCGGTCGCAACCATGACGTAGGAGAGATAGCCGCCGCCGCGCTGCACCACATAAGAGTCCGACACCTGCTCGAGCACGGCGGTGTTGAACGGCTCCCACGAGACCACGGCGTCGACCTTGCCCTCGCGCAAGGCCGGTGCGAGCGCCGGCGGCGCCATGATGTTCTCGATCGTGACGTCCTCGTATTTCATGCCGGCCCGCGCGAGCACCATCTTGAAGTACTCGTCCGAGGTCTGCGCCTTCGCCAGGCCGACACGCTTGCCCTTGAGATCGTCGATCCTGCCCGCGGCGATGCCGGAACCCTTGCGGGCGACAATCGCGAGCGGCTCGTCGGCATTGTCGCGGGTGGCGTCGTTCATAATGATGCCGATCACCTTGAACGGATCGCCGGCATGGCGCGCCTTGAGGAACGTCGTCACGCTCATGTCGCCGATCTGCACCTCGCGCTTTTGCATCGCGTTCACCATGTCGGTTCCGGTGTTGACCACTTTCAGCCGCACGTCGACACCGTGCTTCCTGAAGAGGCCCTTCTCGGCCCCGACGAACATCGGCAGGTGGCCGAAGTTGTTGCCGATCACCACGTCGAGCACCGGGACCTGTTGCGCCGCAGCCGGGATCGCCGGCATGCCGTCGAGCCCCGCGGCGAGCAGTGCGCCCGCGGCGAGACAACAAGCCCTCCTGCGTGAGATCGCGCGCATCGTCGTTCCTCCCTCATGCCAGTGCGCCTCAGCCCTGGTTCTCATTGAAGTCCCAACCCGGTAAAATAGCAATCATCTTGCTCGTGTCGTGCCGCTCGGCGGACGTTGGAGGACGGACGATGTGCTGGAAAGTGATCGCCGCAATGCTTGTTGCCTTGGCGTCAGGCGGCGCAGTGGCCCAGGAGAGCGTCAAGATCGGTCTCATTCTTCCGATGACCGGGCCCTTCACGACGACCGGCAAGCAGGTCGAGGCTGGCGTGCGCTTCTACATGCAACAGAACGGTGCGACGGTCGCCGGCAGGAAGATCGAGCTCATCCTGCGTGACGACGGCGGCGTTCCCGACAACAGCAAGCGCATCGCCCAGGAGCTTCTCGCCCGCGACCGGGTGAATATCCTGGCCGGTTTCGGTCTCACCCCGATCGCGCTCGCGGTGGCGCCGCTCGCGACCGAGACAAAGACGCCGATGATCGTCATGGCGGCCGCTACCGCGATCGTGACCGAACGTTCGCCCTACATCGTGCGCACGAGCTTTGCCCAGGCCCAGCCGGTGGTGATCATCGCCGACTGGGAGGCGAAGCAGGGCCTCAGGAAGGTGGCGACGCTGGTCTCCGACTTCGCGCCCGGCTACGACTCGGAAACCTATTTCAAGGAGCGTTTCACACGGGCAGGCGGCGAGGTCGTGCTCTCGCTGCGGGTGCCGCTGCTCAACCCGGATTTCGCACCGTTCCTGCAGCGTGTCCGCGACGCCGCGCCGGAAGGCGTGTTCGTGTTCGTTCCCGCCGGACAGGCCGCCGCCCTGATGCGGCAGTTCGCCGAGCGCGGGCTCAACACCTCCGGCATCCGCCTGTTCGGGGCCGGCGACATCACCGATGACGATCTCCTCAACAACATGGGCGACATCATGCTGGGGGTCGAGACCGCTTTTTACTATTCGACGGCGCATCCCTCCGAGAAGAACAAGATCTTTGTCGAGGGAATGAAGCGTGCGAACAACGGCATGCGGGCAAATTTCTTCGGCGTCTCCGGCTATGACGGCATGCATCTCATCTATGAGGCGATCAGGAAGGCTGCCGGCAAGACCGACGGCGAGAGCTTCGTCGCTGCGGCCAGGGGAATGTCGTGGGAAAGCCCGCGCGGCCCGATGAGCATCGATCCCGAGACGCGGGACGTCATCCACAATATCTATCTTCGCAAGGTCGAGAAGGTGAACGGCGAATTGTGGAATGTCGAGCTCGCGACCGTGGAGAACGTCAAGGATCCGGTGAAAGCCTCGCGCAAATAGCCGCAGCGATCGTCTCGAGCTTGGCGGCAAGGCTGACGGGGTCCACCGCCTCAATGATGATACTTCCGGCCGCGCGGGCGGAAGCCGAGCCTCACAGAAATCCGAAGCTGCTGCCGCCGCACACTCGGCGCACCCTCAGTCATCGAAAGGAACACCTGCATGGGCAGCTCCCACCACGACAAGATCGCCGTGATCTCCGGCGCAGCGAACGGCATCGGGCAGGCCTTTGCCCAGCGGCTGGCGCAGGACGGCGCCCATATCGTCGTCGCCGACATTGCTGCGGCGAACGAGACGGTCAGGATGGTCGAGGCAGCCGGGCGGCAGGCGCTCGCCTGTCGCTGCGATGTCTCCTCGGAGGAATCGGTCAGGAAGCTGGCGAGCGAGGTGGCCGACCGCTTCGGCCGCTGCGATATCCTGGTCAACTGCGCCGGCGTGTTTCCCAACCAGCCGTTCGAGCAGATAACCTTCGCGGACTGGCGGCAGGTGCTGGCGATCAATCTGGATAGCGCATTTCTCATGAGCGCCGCCTTCGTGCCCGGCATGAAGCAGCGCCGATGGGGACGGATCGTCAACATGGCTTCGAGCACGCTGGGCTCGGTGGTGAGCGGATTCGTGCACTACATGGCGAGCAAAGCCGGCATCGTCGGCATCACGCGGGCGCTGGCGAGCGAGCTCGGAGCGTTCGGCATCACCGTCAATGCCATCTCCCCGGGGCTGACCCGCTCGCCCGGAACCATGGCGCGAGCGCCGCGCGCGGGGATGACGAGCATGGAGGACGAATACGCGCATGCCGCCTCCATGCAAGCGATCAAGCGGCCCGAGGTGCCGGCCGATCTGATCGGAACCGTGTCGTTTCTGACCAGCGATGACGCCGCCTTCATGACCGGACAGACGCTCAACGTGGACGGCGGGCGGGTCCGCAACTGAATTCGCGAGTCGACCAAGGCAGGCACTACCGCCGGACCATGGGTTCGGCTACGTTGCCCTTGTAAGCCGGCCCGCCTCACCCTCGACAGCTGACCCCGATGATGGACAGACGGGCCTTTATCGGTGGCGCAACGGCACTCGGCGCCGGCGTCGGCGCGACCCGCACGGTGCTCGCGCAGCAAGCGAGCTCGTCGCGCCCGATCCGGCTGCTCGTTCCCCTGGCCCCGGGCGGAGCGCCTGATTCCTATGCGCGGCTCGTTGCCGATCACATGGCAAGGACCCTCGGGCGCGCCATCGTCGTCGAGCACAAGCCGGGCGGCACCGGCAATCTCGGCACTCACTTCGTCGCGCACGAGCCGGCCGACGGCAATCTGATCCTGCTCACGACGCAGGCCATCACCGAGATCAATCCCAGCGCCTTCAGCGACCCGAGATGGTCGCTGGACGAGTTCATCCCGCTCATTCGCGGCGTGCAGGCGCCGCTCGTGCTCGCCGCCAACCCGGGCGTGCCGGCGAAGACGCTGGACGAGCTGGTCGGATGGGTAAGAAGCAATCCCGGCAAGCTCAGCTACTCGTCCTACAGCGCCGGCACGCCGTCGCATTTTCTCGGATTCCAGCTCAAGCAGCGTTTCGGCCTCGATCTCGTCCACGTCCCGGCCAAGGGCTCCGGCTTCCAGACGACCGATCTGGTCGGCGGGCATGTGCCGTTCGGGTTCGCTCAGCTGCAGTCGACGCGACCGCTGATCCAGGAGGGAAAGCTCGCCGCCATCGCCGTGACGAGTGCCGCGCGCTCGCGCTTCCTGTCGGAGGTTCCGAGCTTCGCGGAGCTGGGCCATCCCGATTTCACCAGCAATATCTGGTTCGGGCTCATGGTACGTGCCGGCACGCCTGCTGCCGCTTTGGACGGCCTGTTGAACGCGGCGAGGGCGGCGCACGCCGATCCCGACGTGAGGGCGAAGCTCGAGGCCCAGGGGTTCGACGTGTCGGGCGAGACCGGCCCCGGATTCGCAGCCGACATCAGGACCCAGGCTGAGCGCTGGGCCCGATTGGTCAAGGCCGCGGGCTTCACGGGCGACGGCGGCTGACTGGCAGCAGCCGCCGCGATGCAAGGAGCCAGCTTGCCGGCATGCGCCCGCACATTCTCCTCTTCATCACCGACCAGCATCGCAACGATTACCTCGGCTGCACCGGCCATCCGCTGCTCGCGACGCCGCACATCGATTCGATTGCCGCGCGCGGCGTGCGCTTCACGCGGTTCTACGTGGCGACGCCGGTCTGCATGCCGAACCGGGCGACGCTGATGACAGGGCGCATGCCGTCGGTGCACGGGGTGCGCAGCAACGGCTCCCCGCTCTCGCTCCGCTCCAACACCTTCGTCGATGCGCTGCGCGCCGCCGGCTATGCGACCGCGCTCGTCGGCAAGAGCCACCTGCAGAATTTCACCGGCTCTCCCCCCATCCTGCAACGACCGCCGCCGCGCCCGGGCGATCAGGTCCTCGACGCCGAATTCGCCGAGGCATTAAAGCCCGGCGCCGGCGAGGAACGCTACGATCAGGAGCAGCCGCAGCGCTGGGAGAGCGGAAGCGACTTCTCGGTTCGGCTTCCCTTCTACGGGTTCGAGCACGTGGATCTGTGCACCGCGCACGGCGACCACGTCGGCGGACATTACTACGTCTGGCTGAAGTCGCACCGACCCGACGCCGACGCGCTGCGCGACCGCGGCAACCAGCTTGCGCACGATTACGTCTGCCCGCAGGCCTTCCGCACGCCGATCCCGGAGGAACTCTATCCCACCGCCTACATCGGCGAGAGGAGCTGCGAGTGGCTCGACCGCTACGCCGCCGGCAGCCGCGAGAAGCCGTTCTTCCTGATGGTGTCCTTTCCCGACCCGCATCATCCGTTCACCCCGCCCGGCCGCTACTGGTCGATGTACCGGCCCGAGGACATGAAGCTGCCGCCGAGCTTTCGCCTGGGCAATGAGCCGCCGGCACGCGCAGTGAGCTGGGCGCTCGCGCAGCGCGAGAGCGGCACCGCCGACACCGCCGGCCAAGCCGCCTTTGCCGTCGACGAGCGGGAAGCGCGCGAGGCGATGGCGCTGAGCTGCGGCATGATCACGATGATCGACGACGCGGTCGGCCGCGTGCTCGGCCGGCTCGCCGCCGGCGGGCTCGCCGACGACACGGTCGTCATCTTCACCACCGATCACGGCGATTTCCTCGGTGACCACCGGCTGCTGCTCAAGGGGCCGGCGCATTACGAGGGCATCACCCACGTCCCGTTCATCTGGGCCGAGCCTCGAGCGCGCAGCGCCGGCGAGAGCGACGTCCTTGCCGGCACGCTCGACATTGCCTCGACCATTCTCGATCGCGTGCAGGTCCAGCCTTACAACGGCACCCAGGGCACGAGCCTGCTGCCGCTCATCGACGGCAGCGGCACGGGCATTGCCCGCGATTCGCTCCTGATCGAGGACGACCAGCAACGGGCGATATTCGGTTTGCCGCCGGGCGCCCGCCTGCGTTCGCTGCTGACGCAGCGCTGGCGCATGACGATCATCCACGGCGATCCCTACGGCGAGCTCTACGACCTGCAGAACGATCCGCACGAGATGCACAACCTGTTCGACGACCCCGCTCATCGCGGCGTGCGCGCCGAGCTCATGGAGAAGCTCGCTTATCGGCAGATGGAGCTTGGCGAGCGCAGCCCATTGCCCGCGGGACGGGCCTGACCGGGTCGCCGAGCCGTGGCGATGCCCGTCCGGGCAGATGACCAGAGTCGTCAGCGCGGGTTCGAGAGTCCGATCGACCGATTTCAGTTCAGCGCTTCGGACAGGACGTGTCCCTCGCAGCCGTTCGGCGGTCGCACGTTCAGTATGAACGCGATGGTGCGCGCCAGATCCACGACTTCGGAATCGCCGTACTTGCCCGGCTTGATCCAGCTCGGCCCGTACATCGCGAGCGGTACATTGGTGTCGTACGACCATGGTGAGCCGTGGGTCGAGGCGTAGGTGCCCGGCTTGGCGAACAGGTACCAGTTCGGCTTGTTCATCACCACGATGTCGCCGCTGATCTGCTGGTGCCAGGCGAGAATTACCTGTCTGGCGAGCTTGGTGTTGGGCATCAGGCCCTGTTCCATCTGGGTTCGGGTGAAGACGGCTTCGACGCCCGGGTAATCCCGCAGGAACGCCTGCGCCGCGTTCTCGACCTCGACCCTGCTGAGATTACGGCCTTCGATCAGCTTGTAATCGACGTAGAGCGTGGGATTCCACCAGGCGGTGATGTACTTGCCCTCACCGAACTTCGCCGACAGCGCGGCGTTGGCCGCGTCGATCATCTTCTCGGGGTCGATGCGGCCGGCATCGAGCCTGCGGCTCTCGCTGTACTCGGGCACATTCATGAAGCCGTGGTCGGCGGAGAGCGTGATCAGGACGTTCTGCAGCCCTACGCGCTGGTCGAGGTACTCGAACAGCTCGGCAAAGATGCGATCGAGACGAACCGTCTGGTCCTGAGACTGCCGGCTCTCCGGGCCGAACAGGTGATTGACGTAATCGTGGCTGGTCCAGCTGATGGCGAGAATGTCGGGAGCTCCAGCGGGATTGTTGCCGAGATCCTCGCCCTCGACGGCGGCCTTGATGAAGTCGAGCGTCAGCAGGTCTCCGAACGGACTCCACATCATCGCGTCGTAATAGGCCTTGCTCGGCTCCTTGGCACCGCCGACGATCGGATGCGGAAAGCGCGTTCCCAGATCCTTGTACTTGGTGGTCCATGGCCGATTGTCCGCCGTCGACCGGGCGTAGGCGTCCTCCGGCAACAGCAGCGACCAGGTCTCCTTGAAATACCTGTTCTGCGGCTTCGTCTCGTAGAAAGCCTTCCACCAGCCCGGATAATCCTCCATGTAGTAGTTGGAGGTGATGAAGCGGCCGGTCGTCGCGCTATGCATGTAGGCGATGCCGTGCTGGCCGGCCAAGCCGATCGCCGAGCGGTCCTTGCCGGCTATGGCGATGACCTTGGATTTCCCGTTCGCGTAAATGAGCTCGTCGCCAACAGTCGTGACCTTGATGTTGAAGGGCGAGGTGCCGGCGTGATCGACGGTTTCCTCGTCTAGATACTTGAAACGGGGGTCTTCGGTCGAATACAGGCGCTTGCCCGTCTTCTTGTCGATCCAGTCGTTGCCGACCACCCCGTGCTTGTAGGGGTGCGCACACGAGAGCAGCGTGGCGTGCCCGACCCCGGTGTAGGTGGTGGCGTGGCTGTAGTGATTGTTGCCGTACCACGCCCCCTTGTCCAGCAGCAGCTTGAAGCCACGCTCGGTGTAGAGGTCGTAGTACTTGACGAACTGCTCCTGCGGGAAGCCGTCGATCACCATGAACAGCACCAGCTTCGGAAGCGGCTTGCCGCCGACCCAGCCCCGAGCCTGTGCTCGCTCCGGCTTCTCGATCTTGTCGATCAGCCGGAACGAGCTGTCGAACTTGAAATCGTAGGTCCTGCCGGCGGCGCACTTGGCCTTGTCGACCTCGAACTTGCCGTCGTCAAGCTGCGCCTTCCCGCCCGAGCAGCCCTGCTCCTTCAGCGCGGACTGCAGCTGCGCCGCCTCCTCCGCGGTGAGCGGCCGATCCGCCAGAGCGGCGCCGGCCACAAGAGTAACGGCCAAGAAACTCAGTATGACGCGCATGAATTTCCTCCCATCGATCGAGCGCGTCCAGTACGACTTGTTGTTATTGCGCGCCCGCCCGCGGGGATCCTAATCCAGCCTCGGCCCTGGCGCCAGGGTCGACGGGCTGCCGGGGCCGACGCGAACAGATGACCCGCGAAATGCCCCGGTGTTGCAGCGGGCGCCCGCCGCGATTACGGTTGCGACCAATGGGCCAGGAAGAGCTGGTTATCGTCATTCGTGTGCTCGGCGCGCTGCTGATCGGCGGGCTGATCGGGTTCGAGCGCACCTTCCATGGCCGCCCGGCGGGATTTCGAACCCATTCCCTGGTCAGCGTCGCATCCGCGCTGCTGATGCTCGTCACCGTGTATCAAAGCCAGTGGATGACCGAGACGCCGCTCGACGCCATCCGCACCGATCCGACGCGCATGGCGCAGGGGATCATGACCGGGATCGGCTTTCTCGGCGCCGGGGTGATCTTCAAGGAGGGGCTGACGGTGCGCGGGCTGACCACCGCGGCCTCGATCTGGATAACCGCGGCGATCGGCATCCTGATCGGCATCGGCTTCTATTTCGCCGCCCTCGTCGGCACCCTCGCCACGCTCGCGGTGCTGGCCCTGTTTCGGTGGATCGAGCAGATGCTGCCGGCCGAATTCTACGCGCATCATATGCTGCGGTTCGATCGCGGGAATGTGGTCGCCGAAAGCGAGCTGCGGGCGCTGCTTCACAAGCACGGTTTCTCGATAGCGAACCTGTCCTCGCGCTTGACCGAGGGCGGCCGGCAATTCGAATACCGCATGGTCATTCGCAGCAAGGATCGCAGAAACGGCGAGACGCTGGCCGAGCACCTGCGCCGCATGCCGCAGGTGCTGGAGTTCCGCATCTCCCCCACCGGCGACTGACCCGACGCTTAAACGTCGCGCGCGGGACGGGCCCCCGCACGACGACGACTCTCAGCGATCCGCGAATTCGGAACTGCCGGCTACTTCTTCGCCGCCAGCTTGATCGGATCCTTGACCGCCTCGAAGGTGGCGAATTCGACGTTGTGGAGCTCGCCGTCCACCTTCTCGACCTTGCGGATATAGATGTTCTGCACGATGTCCCGCGTCTCCGGATCGATCGAGATCGGCCCGCGCGGGCTTTCCCAGGCGAGCCCCTTCATGGCCTCGATCAGGCGGTCGCCGTCGCTCACGCCGTTCGTCCTCTTCAGCGCCTCGTAGATGAGATGCATGCCGTCGTAGCCACCCACCGCCATGAAGTTCGGCCGGAAGCTGTTCGCCTTCTCGAAGCGCTGCACGAAGTCGCGGTTCTTGCTCGAGGGATGCGCCGCCGAATAGAAATGGGCGGTGACGGTGCCGATCACGGCATCGCCCATGCCGTTGAGGAGATCATCGTCCGTCACGTCGCCCGGCCCGATGAGCTTGATCCCGGCCTTGTCCAGACCGCGCTCGACGAACTGCCTGACGAACGTCCCACCCTGGCCGGAGGGGACGAAAATGAAGATCGCATCGGGACCGGCGTCCCGCGCGCGTTGCAGGAATGGCGCGAAGTCGGGAGATGCCAGCGGGACCCGCAGCTCCGCGAGAACCTGGCCGCCGGCTCCGGCGAAGCGTTCCTTGAACGAGGCCTCGGCATCCAGTCCGGGGCCGTAGTCGGAGACCAGGGTCACCACCTTGTGGATGGCGTTCTTGGCCGCCCAGTCGGCGATGATCACGCACGACTGCGCAACCGTGAAGCTGGTTCGCACGATGTAGGGCGAGCGCTCGGTGATGATCGAGGTGCCGGCAGCCATGATGATCTGCGGCACCTTCGCCTGCGTGGAAAGCGGTGCCACGGCCAGCGCGCTCGGAGTTATGCCGAACCCGGCGGTGAACCCCACCTTGTCGTTGACGATGAGCTGCTGAGCCACGCGCTTGGTGGTGTCCGGCGTGCTCGCGTCATCCTTGATGAGGAGCTCGATCCTGCGACCCGCGACCACCGCCCCCTGCTCCTCTACATAGAGGCGTGCCGCGGCGGCAATCTGCTTTCCGGTCGATGCTTGCGCACCGGTCATCGGCAGGACGAGACCGACCTTCGTCACCTCCTCCGCTCGGGAGCCGACGGCGAGCAGGCCGGAACCGATGGCGATCACGAGAGCGGACAGAGCTGCCCTGCGCGACATATGCACTCCTCCTGTGTTTTCCCCCTGCCGCAGACAGCGGCCCCGATGATGATGCACGAAATTCATTACCGCGGCGCATGCCGGCGGAACTTGATCGAAGTCAATCGGTGGTGCCGGGGCAAGCTCGCATCGCGGGGAGGCTTCTCGGCAGATCCTACTGCGCCGGGATCACGGCGGTCGCTTCGAGCTCGATCTTGGCCGGATGATCGAGCAGATCGGCGACGAAGATCATGCTCATCGCCGGGTAGTGCTTGCCCACCAGCCGTCGCCAGATGCGGCCGAGGTCGGCGCGCGCGGCCAGATAGGCCGGCTTGTCGACGCAGAACGCGGTCATCCGGCAGATATGGCTTGGCGCACCGCCGGCCTCCGCCAGAACCGCAAGCACGTTCTTCAGCGCCTGCTCGAATTGCAGGGTGAGCTCCTCGCTGTGAAACCGCTGCTGCTCGTCCCAGCCGACCTGGCCGGCGATGAAAACGATGCGTCCGGCAGGCACGACGATGCCGTTCGCATATCCGATCGGCGGTGCCCACCCGGGTGGCAACAGAACCGTCATGGATCAAGCCCTCGTCGCGGGCCGGCTCGTGCCGGCTCGCAAGCGGCAAAACAAGATATCGTGTGGCAGGTGCGCTGTCACGGACCTAACCCGAGTTGGGCGGCCTGACCGACGAATTGCTCTCGTGGGCCGATCGCAGGCTGCTTCGCCTGATTGACAGCACGAAGCTTACCCGAGGCCCGATCACATGGTCAGCGCAGCTTTCAGTCCAAGGGTGACAAGGATGCCATCGCAGCTTCGACCGATGTAACCCACATGTCGCTCATGAAGGCCAACAAGAGGTAAGGCATCAAAATGAACGGGAGCGCGATTGCCCGCGCATCCGAAAGATCCGGCAGTTTCGGGAATACCATTTCCACTTTCCCCAATTTGTCCAGCTCTTCTTACACTCAATTGCGTTACACTCAATTGCGGCCTCATCCCGTCCGCCGCGTCGATTTTGAAAGGATGGTGAATTTCTGCAACACTGCCACTTCGGATGTCATTGCAAGGCCCCGCTTTTGGCACGTACCAGCGGTCCATCTCGGCTCGGCTTATTACCGGAATTGGAGGGACTGCGGGCCTGTAATGCTCAGTTGGTAGAGCCCAAAACTACCCGACCCGTAGCGGAAATCGGCCGCAAGCCTGAGCGTTGCGGGTTTTAGCGATGCTGGACCACCGATGCGCTCAGCAGGGAACAGGGCCGGCCGCCATTGCGCATTCCCTGCGTGCCGTGCCGCCCGCTCGCGGCACGCCGCGTCTTTACCACCAGCGCTGTGGCCCCC
Organism: Xanthobacteraceae bacterium; assembly: GCA_036406655.1. GTDB lineage: Bacteria > Pseudomonadota > Alphaproteobacteria > Rhizobiales > Xanthobacteraceae > VAZQ01. The sequence continues at coordinate 17,913 of DASXAP010000018.1, forward strand.
GATAATAGCTCCGATTGCTCTGCCGCGGATCGTAGTACTGGCCGCCGCGCCCGGGCGTATTGTTGAAACCCCAGCCACCCCAGCCACCCCACCCACCCCAGCCGAAGCCGACGCGGATATCGGGCGTGCGCGGGCGGTTCATGATGCCGCCCTGCGGCTGGTTGTTCAGCGCAATGACGAACTCCGTGCGATAGTTGGTCTCGCGGTGCAGAGGGTCGTCCGAAATGATGAGCGAGGACCGCGGCACTGCGGTTGGCGCGATGCGATCGAGCACATCCTGCGGGAGGGTGATGCGGTCAAGCGCGTCCTTGGCGTCGTCCCCGCTGTCGATCGTGACCGCGGTCCAGCGCAGGCCCCCGCCGGTGCGCGCCACGGCCGTGAACACCTGCGTGCCGATCGGCTTGTCGGGATTGCGGATCGTGACCGGAACCTCAATGGTCGTATCGAACATCTCGCCCCCGTCCGGCAGCCGCTTATGCATGTTGCGCCGCACGTAAAGCTTCTGCGTCGCGCGGCTGATGAAGACCGAGACCGGCTCGAGCGCCAGCTTTGCCTCGATTGCCGCCTTGGCGGCGTCGGCCCTCTTGGTCTCGGCCGCCTTGGCGGCAGCCTGGGCCGCCGCGGCAGCGTCGAGCCTGGACTTCGCGTTGGCCTTGGCGGCGTCGAGTTGGGTCTGCAGCTCCTCGACTTTCGCAGCGGCCTTCTGCTTCTGGTCCTCGGCTCGTGCCTCGGCCTGGCCGGCCCTGGCGGAGGCGCGCGCCTTCTCCGAGGCCGCGAGCGCGGCATCGGCGCGAGTCTTGGCCAATTCGAGCTTGCGCAGCGCCGCCGTGAGCGGGGCCGCCTCCTTCACCGCAAGGGTGGCGGCGTTCTTCGTCTGTTGAGCCAGCCTGACGGCCTCGTCCGCCTCGCGGGCGAGTGTTTCGGCGTGCGCCGGCGCGGCCGCGATGGCCTCGGATTTCGGGACGAACAGCGCCGGATGGGAGAACTCGACCGGCTCCGCGTCCCTCGGCGAGATGATCACACGCGTGCCGATGCGGACCTTGTCGAACAGCTTCTCCGCAAAGCCAAAGGGCATCCGCACGCAGCCGTGCGAGGCCGCATATCCGGGCAACGGCCCGCCGTGCAGCGCGATGCCGTTCCAGGTGATGCGCAGCATGTGCGGCATCCAGGCATCGTCATAGAGGCTCGAGCGATGGTCCTTGTCCTTCTCCAGGACGCTGAAGACGCCGGCTGGCGTCTCGCGTCCCGCAGTTCCGCTCGACACCGGCGCGCGCAGGACCCAGCCGTCGGCGTCGTAGATGGTCACCTTCTGGCTCTCGATCGATACGATCGCCATGATCGGCTCGCCCGCGTCGCGCGGAGCTGCCGCCTCGGCGGTACGCTCGGGACGGGCCTGGCGGGGCGCGGCGTCGGCGGGCGGAGCCGCAGTCAGCGCCGTCAGGGCAGCCGTGGCCGCGAGCGTCACAATCGCGGGAGGTGCCCATCGCCGAACCGCCTCGGTGGATTGGGCCGTCGTGTATCGATTTGTCATGCCATGTCCCGGTTGTCGGGGAAGAATCGCGTCGAGACAAACACTGAGAACGGGTGGATGGTCCTTGTTTTACGGCCCGCGGTCAATCAACACTTCCACGTGATCGGCTTGCTTCCTGCGGACTATCTGTGCGGTGCATGAGCCTGGTTTCGGCACTTCGCGACAGACACCCCGACCGTCAATTCTTAGTTGCTGTTGGAGGTACTGCGGTCATTGGTCGACAGCTCGCCGCAACCGCCTGCCCCCTCGATCACCCACCAGCGCGTGCAGAGGCCTGTGCTTGCCGGCGGCCGGAAACCTGCATCAGACCGGCCATCAGGCGTACGCTTCCTCCGGTCGTGCTAGGCGATGTTCTTAGAACCGGCCGGT
>DASXAP010000019.1:0-6015 GCA_036406655.1 Xanthobacteraceae bacterium
GCACGGCTGCCAGCAGCACGATGGGACGAAGGCGTTGGGACCGCATCACGATTCCTCCCGCGAGCTCGGGACCAAATCTCTCAACCGCCGCTTTCCGGCGCAACCATGGCGCACCTCGACCGGCGGCGCTCATGTAGGGCCGCACTGCGAAGCTAGCATGTGCTGCCGCCTCGGGCGGACAACTATTCGCGACCGCAGGGGAGCCCCTCCGGTCTCGGTTCCCGCAACCAAGCTGTTTTTTACGAGAGCCGTCGTGGCCGGAGGTCAGGGGCAGCGGCTCGGTTCCACGGTCGAGCGCGTCAAGGAACTTTCGGTGGGCAAAAGATCAAGGCCGCGATGCGCGCGTCTCCTGGAAGGCCTTCAAGGCGAGCTCGAACTCGCGGACGTCCTGCTCGGCAACCGGCGCACCGCATTCGTAGCAGCGGTTGGTCATCCGGTCGAACCAGCGGCATCCGCATTCGTTGCACGCCAGCTCGGGAGCGCCTTTGGGGTTCGCGAAGATCATCGCTCTGCTCCTCAGCGACACGTGCCCATGAAGACGAGCCCGAGGCAATCCAGGAATTCGGAATAGCCGTTGTCGATCAGCTGGTGCCGCGGCTTGACGACGAACAGCAGGATGTCGCGGCGCCGCACCTTGCGCTTCATCTCAGCAAGCGGATCGGGATGCGCGGAGTCGTGGAGATTGCGAATGGTCGCATCGTCGGCGATCAGCAGGAGATCGACGGCCACGGCGTCGAATCCGGGAAACGATTCGTACTTTGCCCGCATGCCGCCGCCGGTCGCCTCCCACACCAGCAATGCGGCCTCCGGCGGCTCGAAATCGTCCTTCGACATCAATCCGATGCGCGACCCGGGCTGGATTTCGGAAAACACCGCCGCATGCCGGTCGAGCAGCGTTTGCCAGCCGGCCACGCCCAGGTCGACGAGCGGGCGCTCGAGCGTCGGCGCAGCGGGTGCGGTCAGGCCCATCATATGCGGCAGCCGAGGCGATAGCCGTCGCGGATCGCCTGCGTGAGCCCGCCCGGCAGCAGCGCGTCGCCGCAGCCGTGCAGCTCGTCGATCGACCATTCGAGCTCCGCCATGAGCTCCTGATTGCTCCGGCTGGGAGACGCCGCGATCACCATGTCGGCTTCGATCCGCTGCTCGTCGCCTTTCTCGGTGGCGATCACGATGTGATCGGCGGCGACGCGCAAGACGCGGCTGCCGGTATGGGTCGGGATGCCCAGCTCCTCGATCCAGGCGGAATGCCGCCATTTCCAGGTAGGCATGACGTCGCCGGCGATGCGCTTCTCCCGCTCGACCACGACCACCTCAGAGCCCGAGGTCTTGAGCGACTCGGCCAGCGTCAACCCGATCTTGCCGCCGCCCAGGACGACGACTCGACGGCCTGGGGCTATTCTCCCGAGCGCCACGTCACGCGCGTCGACGAGGATGCCGGGCCGCTCGGGCGCGGGCAGCGTGCCGATGTCGATGCGCGCGCCGGTCGCCACCACCGCGGCGTCGTACTGATGCAGCAGCCCGCGCATGAGCCTGGGATCGACCGCGGTATTGAGGCGCACGTCGATGCCGAGCTTGCGCGCCATCACCCGGTAATAGCCGACGACGCTCGCTAGATCTTCCTTGTGCGCCAGATCGTGGGCGGCATAGCCGATCAGGCTGCCGCCGATGCAATCGCCGCGCTCGAGCACCGTCACCTTGTGCCCGCGCCGGACCGCGGCGATGGCGCATTCCATGCCGGCGGGACCGGCTCCCACCACCATGATGCGCTTTGCCACCGCCGCCGGCGTGACGGCGTATGCCGGATCGACCTCGTGGCCGAGCGCGGGATTCATCGTGCAGGTGTAGGGAAGATCGCGGAACACTCGCGAAAGACAGTTGAGCGAGCCGACGCAGCGTCTGGTCTCGTCGAGCCTGCCCTCGGCTGCCTTGTGAATGAGCTCGGGGTCGGCGAGGAGCGGGCGGCAGACCTCCCAGAAATCGAACTGGCCCTCCGACAGGCATCGATCCGCCATGATCGGGTCCGGCAGCCGCACGCCGAAAGCGACCGGGGTGTGCGGCAGCAGCTTCTTCGCCCGGGCGGCGAGCCGGTTCCAGTGCCCGGGCGGCACGTCGCGCCCGATCGAGGAGTCCGGCGCCTCCTGCCAGCCGACCGTGATGCTGATCATGTCGACACCGCAGTCGGCCGCCTGCTGCATCAGGACGAGGCATTCCTCCTCGTCGTTGCCGCCCCATTTGTCCATCAGCTCGGCGCCGGAGAGCCTGACCACGAGCGGATGGTCCGGCGTCGCCTGCTTGATGCTGTCGACCATCTCGCGCATGAAGCGGCCGCGGTTCTCGATCGAGCCGCCGTACTCGTCGGTGCGACGGTTGGTGAACCTCGAGTTGAAGCTGGCGAGCAGATAGCCCATGAAGCTGGTGATCTCGGTTCCGTCGAAGCCCGCCTTGATCGCCCGCCGGGCGGCCTGCGCATGCTGGCGGATGGTCTCCCGGATCTGCTCCCGCGTGATCTCGCGCGGCGGTCGGAAGTGCGGGAGGGTCTGCGGCACGACCGAGGGCTGGATGCAGTAGCCGAGATCGATGCCGCCGTAACGGCCGGCATGGAGAATCTGCTGAATGGCCACCGCGCCGGCTTCGCGGATGTAGCCGGCGATCTTCTCGAACTGGGGGATGAACTTGTCGTCGTAGAGCGCGACCTGGCTGAAATACGCCTTGCCTTCCCCGAGCGGATCGGGATAGGCGCCCTGGTTGGTGATGATCCCGCAGCCGGTGCCGGCGATGACCCTGGTACGCGCGAGCTCGCGTTCGGTTATGAACCCGTCCCGACTGTTGTAGTTGGAGACGCAACAGGCTCCGTACTTGATCCGGTTCTTGACGCGAAACCGCCCCCAGCTCGCGGGCTCGAAGAGCTTTTCCAGTGCCCGCTCGCCGGGCGGCGCGGTCGTCTCGCTCATTGCGCCGCCGCCTGGTTGCATTCTTGTGCGAGCTGCTGCTCGATCCTGGCCCGCAGGCTGCGGCGGAGGACCTTGCCGGCCGGGCTGAGCGGGAAGCGATCGATGAGCTCCAGCCGCTCCGGCAGCTTGAACTTCGCGATCTGCTGCTGCATCAGGAAGTCGGTGAGCTGCGGCAGCGTGATCGACCGGCCCGTCTTCGGAATGACGAACGCGCAGGCGCGCTCTCCGTAGACCGGGTCCGGCATCGCGACGATGCAGACGTTGTCCACCGCCGGATGGCCGAGGACCATGTTTTCCACCTCCTCGGCGCTGATCTTCTCGCCACCGCGGTTGATCAGGTCCTTCTTGCGCCCCACCGCGTACACGTAGCGGCCGACCTTCCGGACCACGTCGCCCATGCGATAAAAGCCGTCGTCGGTGAACGCGGCGGCATTCGCCTGCGGCGCCTTGTAATAGCCGCGGATGGTGTAGGGTCCGCGACAGACGAGCTCGCCCGGCTCGCCATCGGCCAGCTCCTTTCCCAAGTCGTCGATGACCCTGATCTCGTCATCGGCGCAGACCGGAGCGCCCGAGCTGTTGAGCACCAGCTCGTCGGGGTCGTCGAGCCGGGTCATGTTCAGCAGTCCTTCGCCCGTGCCGAAGTCCTCCTGGAACTGGCAGCCGAGCTGCTCACGCACCCGCCGGCGCAGCTGCGGTGCGAGCCTGGCGCCGCCGTTGATGAGGACCCGCAACGAGCTCAGATCGTGCTCGCCGGCAGACCGCGCCTGCAGCCACTTGACCACCAGAGGGACCGCGGCGGCGACGTGGGTCACGCGCTCGCGCTCGATCAGCGCCATCACGATCTCGGCGGAGGTGCCGGGTGCGATGACGACGGTTCCTCCGTATGCCAGCGTCGCCAGGATGCCGGGCGAGGCGAGAGTGTAGTTGTGCGCCAATGGGAGCACGGCGAGAAACACCGACGTCGTGTCGAGGCCCGCCACGCGGCCACTGGCCTTGCAATTGCAGATGTAATCGTTGTGCGTGCGCGGAATGAGCTTGGGCAGCCCGGTGGTGCCGCCGGACAGGAGCATCAGCGCGACCTCGGCCGGGTCGGGCCGCAAGGCGGCCGTCGAGACGATGGCGGCGCCGCCGGCCTGCAGTGCGAGCTGCCCGGGAAGCGGAGTGCCGGCGACGAAGACGCTCCTGAGCTGCGGGCCGAGCTGGCGCCGCACCTCCTCCGCGAGCCCGCGGTAGTCGAAGTCACGAACGATCCCGGGAACGAAATAGGCGACGGCGCCCGAGTGCTTCACGAAATGGCTGATCTCGGTATGCCGGTGGGCCGGCAAGGCCAGGACCGGGATGACGCCGATCGTCACGAGCGCGAAGAACGTCGTGACGAACTCCGGCATGTTGGGAAGCTGAAGCACCACCCGCTCGGCAGGGCGCAGGCCGGCCTCGTGCAGGTGGGCAGCCAGCCGATCGATCTCGAGCAGGAGCTGGCGATAGCTGATCCGGCGCTCACCGAACACCAACGCCGGCTTGTCCCCGCAGCGTTGGACGGATGCGTCCAGCATCTCTCTTAAGGTGATGTCCTCCCAGTAGCCCTTCTGTCTGTACCGCGCCGCGAGCTCCGGCGGCCACGGCACGCAGCCCTCGAGCATGAGCCGTCTCCACAGCTGACGCCCTCCTTGTCTGCGCAAGCGCCCCGGAAAGTCGTTGACTTCGGTCAAGCGCGGATCGGCACGGCGCGCTCGCCCGGGCTGCCGCCCATGCGAAGCAAGGAACGGGGCCGACCCGACGAAGGCAGCGCCACATGCGAACGGCAGCCGCGACCTTTGGTCGAATTTCTGGTAGCTCTACGAGCGATACAATGTGCCGGTCGAGGCAGCAGGGGACACCGCCATGCTGAGCCGTCGTCACCTGATTGCGCTGGCGGCCGGTCCGGCTCTGGCGCCCGCGGTCTTCGTTCGCGCCTCGCGCGCGCAGCCGGCCAAGGCCGATTTCCCGAGCAAGCCCGTGCGCGTCATCGTGCCGGTCGCCGCCGGCGGCCCGACCGACATCGTCGCCCGCATGCTCGCCGAGAAGCTCTCGAGGATGTGGGATCAGCAGGTCGTGGTCGAGAACAAGGGCGGCGCCGGCACCAATATCGGCAACGAATACGCTGCGCGCTCCGACCCCGACGGATACACGATCCTGTTCGCTACCGCCTCGCTCGCCGTCAACATCAGCCTCTACCGCTCGCTGAGCTACGATCCGCTCGCCGATTTCACGCCGGTCTCGCTGGTGACCGAGCTCCCCTATTTCGTGTTCGTGCCGAACTCCTCGCCGGCGCATTCGATCAGAGGCCTGATCGAGCACGCCAGGGCCGATCCCGGAAGGCTCACGATGGCCTCGCCGGGCACCGGCAGCGCGCCGTTCCTGGCCGAGATGCTGTTCCTGCAGATGGCCGACATCAGGATGACGCACGTTCCCTACCGGGGCGCTAACCCCGCCTTCGCCGATCTCATACCCGGCCGCGTGGATTGCTATTTCGGCAGCGGTGCCCTGCTTTCCTACTCGCGCTCGGGACAGGTGCGGGTGCTGGCGAGTTCCGGACCGAAACGGGATGCGGCGGCCCCGGAGGTGCCGACCATCGCCGAGGCGGGCGTGCCCGGCTACGAGGTGACGGGATGGCAGGCGCTGTTCGTCCCGGCGAGAACGCCGACGCAGATCATCCGCAAGATCAGCGCCGATACCAACACGGCCCTCGCTGACCCGGCGATCAAGGACAAGCTGGGCAAGACCGGCTACACCGCCCGCGGCTCCTCGCCCGACGAGCTGGAAGAGCTGCTCAAATCGGAAATCAACAAATGGAGTGCCGTGATCAGATCGGTCGGCATCAAGATCGACTGATCAGTGCGTTGCTGTAATTGGTGCGAAACGGTGCAGCACGGTCACCTCTCCCCGCTTGCGGACCGCTTGCGGGGAGAGGTCGCCGCGCGCCTGCGCGCGGCGGGTGAGGGGGAGTTTCAACGGGAACCGCAGGCGCCCCCTCACCCCACCCCTCTCCCCGCGAAGACGCGGGGAGAGGGAGCAGATCGAGGGT
>DASXAP010000020.1:0-4193 GCA_036406655.1 Xanthobacteraceae bacterium
GCGGCAGCAAGGCGGCGGCGAGACCGGCCAGGTTGGCATTGTGCAGGACCAGCCCGAACGCCGCGGCGGCGAGCGCAATCGACATCAGCAGCATGGATGGCCGCACCAGGTTGAGCAGGGCTGCGGCCAGCGCAACCCAGCCGAACACTGCGTGGCTGTAGAGCACGATCGCCAGACGGAAGCTCGTGCACAGCCACGTCTCGAGCCCGGCCTGGCAGGCCAGCGCCACGGGCGCGTGCTCGATCGCGAGATAGCGCAGATAGAGCGCCTGGCCGAGCGCAAGAAACCCGACGATCAACAGGATGCTGACCTGGTTCGGTGAGGGTCTGAACATCAGATTTCAGATATCATGAGCGTCTGAATATCAGATTTCAGATATCAGATGTCGGATGCCAGATCCCAGGGGTCGCGAAGCATCTGAGCTCTGGCATCTGACCTCTGGCATCTGATATCCGGACGGCAGCGGCACCTGACGGTGCCGCGAAGAGGATGTGCATTGAACGGACGACGCAGCTGCCTCGCGATCGTGCTCGCAGCCGGGCAAGGCACGCGGATGCGTTCGGACCGACCCAAGGTGCTGCACGCGATCGCCGGCCGCTCGCTGCTCGCCCATGTCCTCGAGGCGATCCGCGCGGGCGACCTGGAGCATACGGCGGTCGTTGTCGCCGCCGGAGCCGAGCCGGTCGCCGCCGAAGCCCGCCGGGTCATGCCGGCGGCGGAAATCTTCGTGCAAGGCGAGCAGCGCGGGACGGCGGACGCCGTGCTGGCGGCGCGTCCGGCGCTCGAAGGAGCGCCGCGGGATGCGCTGGTCGTCTTCGGCGACACCCCGCTCATTCGGCCCCGGACCCTTGCCCGAATGCGCGAAGCACTGGCTGCGGGCGCGGCACTGGTGGTGCTCGGCTTCCGGGCCGGCAATCCGAGCGGCTACGGGAGGCTGCTGCTGCAGGATGGCAGCTTGCTGGCCGTCCGCGAGGAGGTCGAGGCGACCCCTGCCGAGCGGGCGATCGATCTCTGCAACGGAGGGATGATGGCGTTCGCCGGGGACACCGCGCTGCCGGTGCTCGAGCAGATTGGCAATCAAAATCGCAAGGGCGAATATTACCTGACCGATGCAGTCGCGATCACGCGCGCGGCGGGACGCAAGGCGGTGGTCATCGAGACGGAGGAGGATGAGGTGCGCGGCATCAACACCAAGACCCAGCTCGCCGAGACCGAGGCCGTGCTGCAGCAGCGGCTGCGCCAGGCGGCAATGGAGGCCGGGGTCACCCTGGTCGCACCCGAGACGGTCTTTCTCTCCGCCGATACCAGGCTCGGTCGCGACGTGGTGGTCGAGCCGTTCGTGGTCTTCGGGCCGGGGGTGACGGTCGAGGACGGCGCAGTCATCCGCTCGTTCTCCCACCTCGATCATGCCCACGTCGGCAGCGGCGCCCAGGTGGGCCCGTATGCGCGATTGCGCCCCGGGGTCAGGCTCGGGGAGAACGTGCACATCGGCAATTTCGTCGAGGTGAAGGAGGCGGTGATCGAAGCGGGCGCCAAGGCCAATCACCTGAGCTATATCGGCGATGCCACGGTCGGCGCCGGCGCCAATATCGGCGCCGGCACCATCACCTGCAACTATGACGGGATCGCCAAGCATCGCACCGAGATCGGCAGCAACGCCTTCATCGGCTCGAACTCGGCCCTCGTTGCCCCGGTGAAGATCGGGGAGGGCGCCTATGTCGGCTCGGGCTCGGTGATCACGGCGGATGTGCCGGCAGAGGCGCTGGCGGTCGCCCGCGCACGCCAGGCGGTGAAGGATGGCTGGGCGCGGCGGCTGCGCGAGATGAAGGCGGCCAAGGCCAAGACGCCGGCAAGGTCATCCTGAGCGCTCGGCAGGTTAGCCTTAATTGTCACAACTTGACGGCTATCTTGACTTTCCCTTTCGCGTTCATCCTCGCTACAGCAGCGCCAGGCTATAGTTCATCTGCGCCAACAGACTGGAGGGCTCCGCCCGGATGTGCGGGATTGTCGGCATTCTCGGCCGCCAGCCGGTGGCAGGCTCGCTGATCGACGCGCTCAAGCGGCTGGAATATCGCGGTTACGACTCCGCCGGCGTCGCCACTCTGGAAGGTGGACGACTCGTCCGCCGGCGTGCCGAGGGCAAGCTGCGCAATCTCGAGGCCCGCCTCGAGCGCGAGCCGCTCGCCGGGACTTCGGGGATCGGCCATACCCGCTGGGCGACGCACGGCCGGCCGACCGAGAGCAATGCCCACCCGCACGCCACCGAGCACGTTGCCGTCGTTCACAACGGCATCATCGAGAATTTTCGCGAGCTGCGTGACGAGCTCGAGCAAAAGGGCGTCAGGTTCGGATCGGAGACCGATACCGAGGTGATCGCCCACCTGGTCAGCCAGGAGGTGAAGGCCGGCCGCGCGCCGGCCGAGGCGGTGCAAGCGGTGCTGCCGCGATTGCGCGGGGCTTTCGCGCTGGCTTTCCTGTTCACCGGCGAGAACGACCTGATGATCGGCGCACGCAAGGGCTCGCCGCTGGCGGTCGGATACGGGGAGGGGGAATCCTATCTCGGCTCCGATGCGATCGCGCTTGCGCCGTTCACCGACCGGCTGGCCTACCTGGAGGACGGCGACTGGGCGGTGCTCACGCGCGAGCATGTGGAGGTGCATGACGCCCGCGGCCGCAAGGTCGAGCGGCCGGTGGTCAAGTCGCTGGCTTCGGCGCTGATGGTCGACAAGGGCAATTACCGGCATTTCATGGCGAAGGAGATCCACGAGCAGCCGGAGGTGGTGAGCCACACGCTGTCGCGCTACCTCGACATGGCCGCCGAGCGCGTGCGGCTCCCGGCCGATCTGCCGTTCGATTTCCGCGCGCTCGACCGCATCTGCATCGCTGCCTGCGGCACCGCCTACTATGCCGGGCTGGTGGCGAAGTACTGGCTGGAGCGCTTCGCGCGCTTGCCGGTCGAGATCGATGTCGCTTCCGAGCTCCGCTACCGCGAAGCGCCGATGTCGCCGGGGGGCCTCGCCATCTTCGTGTCGCAGTCGGGCGAGACGGCGGACACGCTGGCCACCTTGCGCTATGCCAAGGAGCAGGCGCAGCACGTGATGGCGGTCGTCAACGTCCCCACCTCCACGATCGCCCGCGAGAGCGATGTGGTGATGCCGACGCTGGCCGGGCCTGAGATCGGTGTCGCCTCGACCAAGGCTTTCACCTGCCAGCTCGCCGTCCTCGCCTGCATCGCCGTCGCCGCCGGGCGTGCGCGCGGGATCCTCTCCGCCGCGGACGAGCGAAAGCTGGTGAGCGGCCTCATCGAGGTGCCGAGGCTGATGACCGAAGCGCTCGCGCTCGAGCGGGAGATCGAGCTCCTGGCGCACGACCTCGCGAAATGTCGCGACGTGCTTTACCTCGGTCGCGGCACCAGCTTCCCGCTGGCGCTCGAAGGCGCGCTCAAGCTCAAGGAGATCTCCTACATCCACGCCGAAGGCTATGCCGCAGGCGAGCTCAAGCACGGCCCGATCGCGCTGATCGACGAGAAGATGCCGGTCATCGTCATCGGTCCCTACGATCGCGTGTTCGAGAAGACCGTCTCCAACATGCAGGAGGTTGCCGCGCGGCGCGGCAAGATCATCCTGGTGACCGACCCGGCCGGGGCCCAGGCGGTGCCGGACGACGGCTTGTGCAAGCTCACGCTTCCGGCCATGCCGGCCACGGTCACGCCGCTGGTCTACGCGATTCCGGTGCAGCTCATCGCCTATCACACGGCGGTGGTCATGGGCACCGACGTCGACCAGCCCCGAAACCTCGCGAAATCGGTGACCGTCGAGTGAAGCGGGCGCCGGCAGCCTCGGCTTAGCCTGTCATCGCCGGGCTTTTCCCTCGGCGCCCGGCATCCCTGGGCTTGGGCGATCCCCATTCAGAGTCGGGATGGCCGGCGCAGGGCGCACAGAGCCGGCCATGACTGTACTGTGCGGGTGGCGGCGAGCCGCCGGCGATCCTAGATATCGGCGGGGCAACGAGGTTATCCTGCAACTTATGAGCGAGCTCGATTCCGCCTCACCGCGCCGGCCGGGCTTGGCGGCAGGGCTGCCGCCTGGCCCGGAAAAGCCGCTGCCCTTCCACCACGGCCTGATCGGCCGGCTGCGCAACTACTTCCTCACCGGACTGATCCTGGTCGGGCCGCTCTACATCACCGTGAGCCT
>DASXAP010000021.1:0-3909 GCA_036406655.1 Xanthobacteraceae bacterium
CCAGCGCTGAATCTCGACGGCCTGCGACGAATCCTCGAGCATGACCGCGGTCGCGAGACTCAGGTCCTCCCGAAGCCGGTGATGGCTGAGATGCCAATACGCCTCGTCCAGCCGCGCGCGCCAGCTGCCGTCATCGGGCCCGTCGTGAACCCGGTCGCGACGATCGGCCGCCAGCTTCAGCCCGGCGCCGGTCGCCTTGGCGACCGCCTCTCGCAGCGTCCAGATCCGATAAAAGGCGGGCGTGCTCGCACGCGCGCGCTCTTGCTCGAGGCGGCCGAATGCGGCGCGGGCGATGCCCGCGTGGTCGCGGCCGCGCCGGTGCCATTCGATGTCGATGCCGAGCGGGCCGATCGCGGTGGCCGCACAGGCAATCCATCCCTGGGTATGCGCGAGCGAGATGAAGGGGAGGGGCCGGCCTCCGGCCGGCTCCAGGAACGGCTTTCCGGACGGCTCGACGCTGATCCGGATGTCCGCCGGAGCGAGATTGCAGACCGCCGCCAGCATTCTCGACAGCAACGACCGGGCAAGCGCGCTGCTGCGTGCTCGCCGGCTGGAAGGATCGCCCGCTGGCTCGGCGATCACCGAAAAGTAGACCGTAGTTGCCGTCATTGCCGCTTGTGCCGGTCGTCACCCATCCGCTAAAACCGCCCGAAATTTACCATTTTTGAGCGGTCTATATGTTAACTCACCAGTCAGCAGGGCTGTGCTAGGCTCACCGCCCTTGGGGCCAGATTTTTGATGGCGGGAAGCGGGTTTACCAGCGAATTGCGGTTTGCGGTACGCGACTGGTTCGCGTGGACGCCGGGTCGCGAGACCCGGCCCGACTGGCGGACCTGGGCGCGTGGCATGGGGTCAGATGTGAGTGGAGAGGACGCTGCGGCGATGCCGACCGTGCCGATGATGCTGCGGCGCCGCGCGACGCCCATCGGGCAGAAGGTGATGGGTGCGGCGCTCGCCTGCCGGGACATCGGCGGCGCGCGCTATGTGGTCGCCTCGCGTCACGGCGAATATGACCGGACGGTCGGGATTTTCACGTCCCTGGCGGCGCGGGAAGCGCCCTCGCCCGCGGAATTCAGCATGTCCGTGCACAACGGCTTGGCGGGGCTGCTGTCGATCCATACCGGCAACAAGCTCGGGCACGTCGCGATTGCGGCCGGGGAGGACAGCTTCGCCTATGGCCTGATCGAGGCGAGCCTCTGCCTGGCGGAGGAGCCCGAGACGCCCGTCCTGTTGCTCTATTACGATGCGCCGCTGCCGGCGGGCTACGACCCGTTCCGGAACCCGTCGGAGGCCGAGCTGCCGGTCATCGTGGCGCTGGTGCTGGAAAAAGCGCGCGGGGCCGCGATTTCGTGCAGCTGGATGCCTGCCGTGCCTGCCGTGGAGGTTCGCGGAAATCAGGCCGTGGCGTTCATGCGATGGCTGCTGTCGGGGGCGCCCGACGGCAGATGCGCCGGCGAGCGCATGACATGGCGGTGGTCCCATGTCCACTGACCGCATCAACTACGCATGGCGCGTGCTCGCGACCGGTTTTTCGTTCGCCTGCTTCTTCGGCGGCGGGCTCGCGCTGGCGTTGACCGTGTTCCCCGTGATCGCGGTGCTGACGCCCGGGGAGAAGCGGCGCGTCCGAGCGACCCAGTTCGTGATCCATCGTACGTTCCGTCTCTATCTCGGCATGCTCCAGGCGTTCGGGCTGCTGGAGCTTTCGGTCAGAGGAGCAGAGGCGCTGCGCGACGGCAAGGGGCGGCTCGTGATCGCCAATCATCCGACACTGCTTGACGTCGTGATCCTGATGGCGCTGCTGCCGCGCGTCCAATGCATCGTCAAGAACGAGCTGTGGCACAACCGGTATCTCGGCGGCGTGGTGCGCTGGGCCGGCTATATCCGGAACGATCTGGAGCCCGAGGCCCTGATCGGCGCCTGCCGGGAGGCGATCGCCGAGGGCAGGAGCCTCATCATCTTCCCGGAAGGCACGCGGACGCGGCCGGGCCAGCCGCTGCAGTTCCATCGCGGATTCGCCAACATCGCGCTGCTGACCCAGGTCGAAACGCAGCTCGTCGTCATCGACTGCCAGCCGGTGATGCTGAGCAAGGGCGACCCATGGTGGAAGGTCCCGCCCCGCAAATCGCGATTCCGCGTGACGGTCGGCGAGCGGCTGCGGCCCCTGGACGTGGCGCCCGACCAGCACCGCTCGCTTGCAGCGCGGCAGCTCGTTCGACAATTGCAGACCTACTACACGGAACAGCTTGCTCATGGATGAACTCGAACACGATATCAAGGCACTGATCATAGAGGTGCTGAAGCTGGAGGAGCTTCGCATCGAGGATATCGACAGCGAGGAGAGGCTCTTCGGCGAGGGCCTCGGCCTCGATTCGATCGATGCGCTCGAGATCGGCGTCGCGCTGCGCCAGCGTTATGGCCTCAGGATCGACACCATCACCGACGAGGTGAAGGCGCATTTCGCGACCGTCCGCAGCCTCGCGAAGTTCGTGCGCATGCAGACGGAAGGCAGGGCCGATGCTGTCGCGTGAAGACATCAACCGCCGCCTGCGGAGCTACCTCGAGGAGATGTTCGAGGTTCCGGCCGAGAAGATCAAGCCGACCGCGCGGCTGTCGGAGGACCTCGACCTCGACAGCATCGATGCGGTCGACCTGGTCGTGAAGCTGCAGGAGCTGACCGGGCGCAAGCTGAAGGTCGACGAGTTCAAGTCTGTCCGCACCGTCGGCGACGTGATAGACCGGGTGCATGCTGTCCTGGCGGAATAACAGGATCCGGGCAACGCTGCTGATCGTTCTCATCACCGTCAGTGCCGTTTATCCGATCATGCTCTTTATTGCGGATACCAAAGTGACGCCGCTCGCCTTTGCCGCCGGCGCGTGCATCCTGCTCGCCGTGCGGGCGTTCTGGGGAGAGCAGCACTGGAGCAGGGAACTGCGGGCGCCGCTGCTGGTGGCGATCGTCCTCATTGCCGGGCTTGCCCTGCTGGACGGTGCGCTGGCGGCGAAGGCCTATCCGGTGGTGCTGAGCGCCGGGCTCGCTTTGCTGTTCGGCCTATCGCTCCGGCAGCCGCGCAGCCTGGTGGAACGCTTCGCGGAGCTGAGCGGGGACGTGCTGTCGCCGGCAGGCCGCCGCTATTGCCGGCGCGTCACGCTGGTGTGGTCGATCTGGCTCGCGCTCAACACTGCCGTTTCCGCAGGGCTCGCCCTCGCGGGCAGCCTGGCGGCGTGGACGCTCTGGACCGGCCTCATCGCCTATGTCGTGACTGGCGCGATCTTCGGCGGCGAGTTCATGCTGCGCAGGATGCTGCGCCGGAGACATGCGGCCTGATGACTCTCGCCAGCCTCCTGTGCGGCGCCGCTGATCTCTCGGCGATCGTCGCGGCCACCGGTGAACGCCGTATCGACGTCGGACAACTGCGGCGCGACGTCGCCCGCAATGCGGAGGCTCTGCGCGCCCGCGGTTGCCGGCGCGGCCTGCTGGTGACGCGCGACACCTACTGGGCCGCCGTCGGCATGCTGGCGCTGTTCCAGGCGGGCGCGGTGGTGGTGATGCCGCCCAACGCACTGCCGGCAATGGTTTCGTCGCTCGGCGGGGAATGGGATTGCCTCGTCTCGGACGAGGAAGCGGCGGGTCTCGCCAGCCAGCATGTGCTCGTTGGCGGTGCCGGCCCGGCAGCGCCGTTGCGAAGCCTGGAGCCCGAGGCGTGCGTGCTCGAGCTCTTCACGTCCGGCTCGACCGGCGAGCCGAAGCGCGTCGTCAAGGCCCTCGGCCAGATGGAACGCGAGGCCGGCATCATCGAGAGCCTGCTCGGCCCCTATCTCCCGGCCGGCGGCATTGTCACGGGCACGGTGTCGCACCAGCATCTCTACGGTTTGACCTTTCGCCTGTTCTGGCCATTGTGCAGCGGGCGG
>DASXAP010000022.1:0-17233 GCA_036406655.1 Xanthobacteraceae bacterium
ATTCATAAATCCCGTTCCGCGAACACGAGCTTGTTACGCATCATCGGCGCGACAAGCGTGACGCGTTCGCGTTCCGGCAGAAGGCGTTGCGCGGCTGCGTTGTGCAGCACAGCAAAATTGAACTGCTAACTAATGCCCGCTTCGGGTCAATCGGCGCGGATGCGGCTTCCGGTCAATCGGACGAGCCGCTGCTCCGCCTTCGGCGCAGGCTAGCGCGTTGCGGTCGCGGGAGTGCAGGCGGGTGACGCGCCGTGCTCGGCGCGTCGGGTGATGGGCAGCCCTCGCTTCGAAGTCGATCGAATGGGGAAAACCGACGAGCTCCGACATGCGGCGACGCTCTCCGACCATGCTGCTGACGGCCAAGGCGGCTTGGTCATGGTTCCGCCATGAGCCGTGATCAAAAAAGGTCGATTGGTCGAGATTTTAACAGCGCCTTAAGCGTGATCGGCGACTGTGCCCCGATTCGGCACACGCATCGGCTTGCGTCACAAGGGTTGCGTATGAGTGAGTGTGTTCTGATCGTCGATGACGATCCCGTGCAGCGCCGGCTTCTCGAAAACATGGTGCGCAAGCTCGGCTACGATCCCATCGTGGCGGATGGGGGCGATGCCGCGCTGTCGGTCCTGCGCGGCGCCGACGGCGGACGAATCGATGCGGTGGTGCTCGACCTCGTGATGCCCGATCTGGACGGGCTCGGCGTTCTCGCCAAGATGCGGCAATCCGGCCTCTCGCTTCCGGTCATCGTGCAGACCGCGCATGCCGGCATCGACAATGTCGTCACCGCGATCCGCGCCGGCGCGGTCGATTTCGTCGTCAAGCCGGTCGGCGCGGAGCGCCTGCAGGTCTCGCTGCGCAACGCGCTCGCCGCCGGCGCGCTGGAGGGCGAGCTCGCGCGCATCAAGCGCAGCCGGGCGGGCACGCTGTCGTTTAAGGACATCATCACCCGCAGCGCCCGGATGCGGACGGTGCTGCGCATAGCCGAGAAGGCGGCCGTCTCGGCGATCCCGGTGCTGATCGAGGGCGAATCGGGCGTCGGCAAGGAGTTGATCGCCCGTGCCATCCATGGCTCGGGCGAGCGGCGGACCAGGCCTTTCATTGCGGTCAATTGCGGCGCCATCCCCGACAACCTGGTCGAATCGCTGCTGTTCGGTCACGAGAAGGGCGCCTTCACCGGCGCGACCGAGCGGCATACCGGCAAGTTCGTCGAGGCGTCCGGCGGCACGCTATTCCTCGACGAGGTCGGCGAGCTGCCCGCGCCCACACAGGTCAAGCTCCTGCGCGCGATCCAGGAAGGCGAGATCGAGCCGGTGGGCGCGCGGAAAGCGGTCAAGGTCGACGTGCGGCTCATCTCCGCCACCAATCGCAACCTTATCGCCGACGTGAAGTCGGGCCGCTTCCGCGAAGATCTGTTCTATCGGCTGCACGTCTACCCGATCTCCGTTCCTCCGCTGCGCGAGCGGCCGGAGGACATTGCCGAGCTCGCCCGCCACTTCCTCGCGCGGTTCTCGGTGGAGGAGGGCAAGCGCATCAGTCGCATCACCGCCGAGGGGCTCGAGCTCTTGTGCGCACACCGCTGGCCGGGGAATGTGCGCCAGCTCGAGAACGCGGTTTTCCGCGCCGTGGTGCTCGCGGACACAGATGTGATCGGTCGCGAGGAATTTCCGCAAATTGCCTCCCGCACCGGGGATTTTGTCGCTGCTGCGAGCGTCGCACCCGAGCTTGCGGAGCCCGAGCAGGTGCCGGAAGGACCCCTGCCGGCGGCAGGCCCATCCCGCGATCTTGCCGTGTCGGGCATTGCGCCCTTGCCGGTCGGCACGCTCGCGCTCCTCGACTCCGGCGGCGACATGCGCCCTCTCGAGGCGATCGAGGCCGAAGCGATCCGGTTTGCGATCAGCCACTATCGCGGGCAGATGTCGGAGGTCGCGCGGCGGCTGCGCATCGGCCGCTCGACGCTCTATCGCAAGCTCGATTCGCTCGGGCTCGCCGCCGAGCGGTCTGCCGCGGAGTCGGAGAGCTCGTGCTGGGGCGACGACGCGCAAAAATACGAGTCATGACGGTGAACGTTGTAAGCGGGTGACAGCGCGCCAAAATCGGCCCCAATTGGCCTGCATGATGGTGCCGAGCTGTTGCCTCGCGGGGAGAGTTCGCGTCACTTCGCAGTCGGTTGGGGCAGGGAATCAGTTCGGGAGCTTCGTTGCCGGAGGCTCCGTCAAGTCGGGGGGAGATTGTCCATGAGCGGAGCGCGTCACGAGCGCATCCTGGCCACGATGGCTCTGAGCTTGCTGCTTGCAGCCCCGTTCGGGCTCGCGGCAGCGCAGGAGACCGGCAAGTCGTCGGCGGCGGCGCCTGCCGCGGTGGCCGCGGGCGATGCCGCTCTCCCGGCAGCCGCGCCGGCCGCGGCTCCGGCCGTCCCGCCGGCGAGCGCCGCTCCGGCAGCCGCGGCGGACACCGCCGCCGTGCCGAGTGCAGCGCCGGACCCGCTGGCGGCGCTCGACCCTGCCGACCGCGCCATAGCGGAAAAGATTCGCGACCTGTTCGCCGCCAAGACCGACCGCATCTTCGCCAGCAAGAAGGAGCGCGCCGCGGCCGAGGCGTTCTATCAGAATCGCACGCTGCTGCCGCTGTGGCTCGACAAGGGTGTCGAGAACGCCCGTGCCAAGGCGGTTGCCGTGCGCCTGAAGGCTGCCGACGCCGACGGGCTCGTCGCCGCGGACTACCGGGTTCCCAGCTTCGGCGGGCTCAGCGACCCCGAGGCTCTGGCCGAGGCGGAGCTGAAGCTCACGCAGACCGTGCTTACCTTCGCGCGCCACCTGCAGGCCGGGCGCTTCCCCTACACCCGCGTCAGCAACAATATCGAGCTGCCGCAGGCGCCCCCCGAGGTCGCGGAGATTCTCGGCAGGATCGCCGATGCGGCCGATGCCGGTGCCGCGCTCGACGACTTCAGCCCGCCGCATCCGGCGTACAAGGCGCTCAAGCAGGCGCTGGCGGAGCTGCGCGGCAACAGCGGCGGCGAGCGCAAGGCGATAGCCGAGGGGCCGCTCCTGAAGCTCGTCGCCAAGGCGCCGATGGAAGACCCGCGGGTGCCGTTGCTGCGGCAGCGGCTGGGGCTCTCCGCAGAGGACGCCAATCTCAGATACGACGCCAGGCTCGCCGAGGCGGTGAAGAAGTTTCAGCGCAGCGTCGAGCTTCCGGCCACCGGCAATCTCGACGCCAAGACCGTCAGAGAGCTCAACGGGCCGCCGCACGACCGGCAGATCGATCTGATCCTAGCCAACATGGAGCGCTGGCGCTGGTATCCGCGCGATCTCGGCGCCGCCTACTCGATGGTCAACCAACCCGACTTCACGCTGAAGGTGGTCAGGGACGGCGCGACCGTCTGGACCACGCGGGTGGTTGTCGGCAAGCCGAGCATGGCGACGCCGCTGCTCAGCGAGACCATGAAATACATAACGGTCAATCCGACCTGGAACGTGCCGCCTTCGATCGTCTACAACGAGTACCTGCCGGCCTTGCAGCAGGACCCGACCGTGCTCGCACGGATGGGGCTGCACATGACCACCAACCGCGACGGCAGCGTTCACATCTATCAGCCGCCCGGAGAAGCCAACGCGCTCGGTCGCCTGCGCTTCAATTTCCCCAATCGCTTCCTCGTCTACCAGCACGACACGCCGGACAAGTTCATGTTCGCGCACGACACCCGCGCGGAGAGCCACGGCTGCATGCGCGTGCAGGATCCGGCGAAATACGCCGAGGTTCTCCTCAACATCGCGCGGCCGAGCGAGAGCTGGACTGCCGAGCGCATCAAGCGGATGTTCGGCGCCGGGGAAAGCGATATCCAACTGCAGCAGACGCCGATCTGGGTGCACCTGACCTACCAGACGGCTTTCGTCGACGATGCCGGCAAGCTGCAGACGCGTCGTGACATCTATGGCCTGGACGGCCGGACACTCGCTGCGATCAGGAGCGAGCGCGGCATGGTCGAGCCGCCGCAGGAGCGCCGCCGCGAGCAGGAGATCGTGTCGTCGCAGCGGCGGAACGCGGCGCCGCCCCGGACGGTATCGTTCTTCGAGGCATTGTTCGGCGGCGGCGGACCCGCCCCGTACTACGGGCCGCGGCCCGTGCCGCCGCGCCGCATCACGCGCTGAAGTCGCCGGCACACCGGCGGAAGGCGGAGACGCGACAACCTTCATGCGTCCTCCGCCTGGTGCTCGACATCGTCTTTCCTCGGTCCTTCGTTCTGCGGCCACGCTCGTCCGTGGAGACTTTAATCCTTTCTTCGTGCTGTCGGCAGGTGCGGCAAGTTTTCGCCATACTCGGCTGCCACGCTTCGCAGCATCGGGGGGGACGGGTGCGCTAAGCTCGCGTTAACCCATCCCTAATTAACTGTGCGTTAGCCATGTTCGGCCGCGGCTCGCCGCCGCGGCGGAGGATGGGAGCTTGTCGCCCGCGCCGCTGGCGCGGACAGGCACTGACGCCTTTAACGCGGGTTGGCACGTGGCGGTCGAAATCGCGCACAAGATTCCCCTGTCTTCACATTCGGACCGCGCCCGTTATTGCTGCGGCATCGCTGCGCTCCTCGTCTGCTTCGCTTGCCAGGCGTCTTCGCCGGCAAGGGCCGAGGGTGAGACGCGCACCATATCGCTGCACCACGTCCACACCAACGAAGACCTCACCGTCACCTACAAGCGCAACGGCCGCTACGACCCCGAGGCGCTGCAGAAGATCAATTACCTGCTGCGCGACTGGCGCGAGCAGCAGCCCGTCAACATGGATCCGCAGGTGATCGACCTCCTCTGGGAGGTGCAGCGCGAGGTGGGGGCGAAAGAGCCGATCTGGGTGATCTGCGGCTACCGCTCGCCGGGCACGAACGCGATGTTGCGCCAGCGCTCGAGCGGGGTCGCCAAGTTCAGCCAGCACATGAACGGCAAGGCTGTGGACTTCTTCATCCCCGGCGTTCCGCTGGAGGAGCTGCGCGCAGCCGGTCTGCGCGCCCAGCGCGGCGGGGTCGGCATCTATACCTCGTCCCACTTCGTGCATCTGGACACCGGCAGCGTGCGACACTGGCCGCGCATGCCCGAGGAGCAGCTGGCGCGCGTCCTGGCGAAGGGGCAGCTCGCCAGCCATTTCGCTTCCGACAACGGCGCGGCAGCAGCGCCGGCCGCGGGCCGCAGGCTCTCGTTCTTCGCCCGGCTGTTCGGCGGCGGCAGGGACGCGGAAGAGCAGACCGCTTCCGCGCCGGCGGCGAAGACAGCGCCGAGCAAGGACGGCCAGCCCGCAGCGAAGCCGCCTGCAGCGTCGTTAGCGGCGGCCAAGCCGGCGCGGGCCGATGCCCACCAGGTCGCTTCGGCAGCCTCGAAGCCCGTCGCCAAGCCCGCAACTTTCCAGCTGGCATCCGCGGCCGCCATCCCGCTGCCGGTCATTGCTGAAGCCGATCACGACGAGGTTGACGCCGCGGCGAAGGCTCCGGTCGGCGCCAGCAGCGAGAGCGCGCCCGAGCCGGCACGGCCGCTTCGCCTCGCCCAGGCAAGCGGCCTGGTTGCGCCCGGCAGCACGGTGTCGGCCAACGACGTGGTCAGCGAGCGCGGCTATTGGCAGGGATTGCCCGGCGTCGAATCGGCCCAGGCCCCGCCGCCGGCGGCGCCGCGGGTGCCGGCGCAGGCAGTTCGTCGACCTGCGGCTGCGGGCGGTGCGAGCGCCGATCCGGCCACGACCGCCAGTCTCGCTCCCTGGCCGTTTGCACGCCCGGCCGATTCGGATTCGATGCCGAGCGCGCTCGCCTATGCCGCGCAGCCGACGCCGATAGCCGCCGCCCGGCCGCTGCCGATGGGCTCGGCAAATCCCCGCGCCTCACCCGGCGAGAGCGCGAGCACGCATCTGGCAAGGTCGAAGGACGACGGCCGGGTCGCCGCTGCGCCGGCAAAGCCCAGGATTGCGAGCGTCGTGAAGGTGGGCGATCACTTCAACGATCCGTGGCTACGCGCCATGATCGTCAGCCCGAGCGCGCAGAGCTTCATGCGCACGACCCTGTTCGGCGCCCAGGATTTCCGCAGCCTGGGTGCGCAGATGTACAAGCCGGCCGCGGCGGTGGCGATAACGTTCTCGGGGAATCCGAGCCCGGGTCTGACCACCGATCAATTCGCCGGGGATCCCGTGGTGTTCGTGCAAACGGTTTCATTCGGGACGCGGCGCGCGGGGGCGCGCTAGTCCGGCAGACCAGTCGTCGGGGGAAGGTGGGGGTGCGGCGCCGCGAGATGGGGGAACCCGTCTCGCGGCGCAGCTGTCAGACAACGGACGACGGAGGACGGACGACAGAGGACGGATGATCGGCATATCCGTCCTCCGTCCTCCGCCGTCTGTGCTCTGCTAATTCAGCATCCCGAGCGCGTGCATGTAGGTCTCGAGGATCGATGCTTCCTCGCGGCGCTCGTCGGCATCCTGCTTGCGCAGGCGGACGATCGTGCGCAGCGCCTTCACGTCGAAACCGCTTGCTTTGGCCTCAGCGTAGACGTCGCGAATGTCGTCGGCGATCGTCTTCTTCTCCTCTTCCAGGCGCTCGACGCGCTCGATGAACGCCTTCAAATGATCCTTGGCGAAAGACGACGCGGAGCCCTCCTGCTTGGCAGCGGCAGCGATAGCCATGAAACCTCCTCCGTTCACTCCGACGAGCAGCAGCCGGAGGTTTCGGGAGCGTGGCCGCGCAGGTCAAGCCGCGAGGATGTTCATCCCCGGAGTACACAGGGGCTGAGAATTAATGCTTGTGCCCCGCTCGTGCGAGCGCGTCCTGCTGCTCCTGCGAGGCTTCCTTCTGGTGCTTGGCCTTCCATTGCTCGTAGGGCATGCCGTAGACGGCCTGTCGGCTGTCATCCTTCGACATTGCCACCCCGCGGGCGTCGGCTGCCTCCTTCATCCAGTTGGAGAGGCAATTGCGGCAGAAGCCGGCGAGATTCATCAGGTCTATGTTCTGCACGTCGGTGCGCGCGCGCAGATGCTCGATGAGGCGGCGAAACGTGGCAGCCTCGAGCTGGGTACGGGTGTTATCATCGAGCGGCATGGACGCGGAGCTCCTTTCGCTGAGGATCATCGGCAGCGAGGTCGGGCATTCGCCGGACCGCTACGGCATGAAGAATAGTGCCGCACCCGCCGGCTTTCCAGCACGGCTCGCCGCTTGCCGGTGGGGGCACCCGATCGCGGGCGAGCGCCGCAACCGCCGGTCCGGTGCCGACTCCGGCAGTTTCCGATCGATCCATCCCGCAGCCGAGCCCCGGTCTTGACGACGCCGCCCCGCGCATTCCTGGAAAGCCTGTTCCATACGGCGGTTGCCGCAGCTCACCCCCGGAGCTGCCTGCCCCAGCACCTGCCGCCGCCGCCCCCTTCGGGGCGGCTCTTGATCCTGGCGGCCGGCAAGGCCGCGGGCTCGATGACCGAGGTGGCTGAGCAGCACTACCTCGATCGTCTCGGCCTGCCGGCGAGCCGGCTCGGCGGGCTTACGGTGACGCGTCGTGGCTATGCTCGCCCGACCCGGAAAGTTCGTTTGCTCGAAGCAGGACACCCGGTGCCCGACGCCGACGGACTCTCCGCCACCCTCGAGACGCTTGCGCTCGCCGGTTCGGCCGATGCCGGCGATCTGGTCCTGGTGCTCATATCGGGCGGTGCCTCGGCCAACTGGATTGCACCTGCCGCCGGCATCTCGCTGGCGGAGAAGCAGCTGGTGACTCGGGCCCTGCTCGCCTCGGGCGCCGACATCGTCGCGATGAACACGGTGCGCAAGCATCTCTCCCGGATCAAGGGCGGCAGGCTTGCCAAGCGCGCTTACCCTGCCCGGCTGATGACCGTGGGGATCTCCGATGTCCCGGGCGATGATCCCGCGGTGATCGGCTCCGGTCCGACCATGCCCGACCCGACCACTCTCGCCGATGCCCGCGCTCTCCTGGAGCGCTACCGCCTCGCCGTGCCCGAGTCGGTGCGCGTCGCCCTTGCCGACCCCGCAAACGAGACGCCGAAGCCCGGCGATCCGGTTTTCGCATCGTCGTCCTTCGTGCTGGCAGCGCGGCCGGCACAGCTCTTTCGCGCGGCCGAGCCTCTGGTGCGTGCCGCGGGCTACGACTGTGTCCTGCTCGGCAGCCAGATCGAAGGCGAGGCGCGCGAGATCGCCGCCCGGCACGCCCGCGCGGCGCGCGATCTCCTTGCGCAGGGCCGGCGCGCCGTCCTGCTCTCCGGGGGCGAGCTGACCGTGACCGTGCACGGCAATGGCCGCGGCGGGCCGAATCAGGAATTCGCGCTCGCGCTCGCGCTCGCGCTCGATGGGGTGAAGGGGATCGCGGCGCTCTCCGCCGACACCGACGGCACCGACGGCGGCAGCGGACGGGCGGACGATCCGGCGGGGGCCTTCATCGACGAGACCACGCTCGTGCGGGCGCGCGGTCGCGGCCTCGATCCGGCCCGGTTCCTTGGCGACAACAATTCGACGGAATTCTTCGAGAAGCTGGGCGATCTGGTGACGCCGGGTCCAACCCTCACGAACGTCAACGATTTTCGGGCTATTCTCGTCGGGTCGAATGAGCCATCTATCCGCGGTGCTCCGACACGGTAGTATGCGTCATTCGAGCCGGGAACTGGGCGCGATGGGACAACGGGTGACGACGCAGGGGCTTGGCCGTGCCGCGCTGCCGGGGGGCTTCGCCCGGACCCTCGCCTTCGCGGTCGCAATCACAGGGGCTGCCGGCGCCATGACCCCGGCGAGCGCCGACTTCCGCCTCTGCAACAACACGAGCAATCGGGTGGGCGTGGCGGTCGGCTACAAGGACAACGAGGCCTGGACCACGGAAGGCTGGTGGAATCTGCCTGCCCGCAGCTGCGAAACCGTGCTGCGCGGGTCGCTGGTCGCGCGGTTCTATTACATCTATGCGGTGGACTACGACCGCGGCGGCGAATGGTCCGGCCAGGCTTTCATGTGCACCCGGGAAAAGGAGTTCACGATCCGCGGAACCGACGATTGCCTCGCGCGCGGCTATGACCGTACCGGCTTCTTCGAGGTCGACACCGGCGACCAGTCGTCGTGGACTGTGCAGCTCACCGAATCTGCGGATCAGGTGCCGATGCAGCCTTTGCAGTCGCGGGTTCCGATGCTGCAGGCGCCGCCCGCCGGCGGCCGGCCGGGGGCGACACTGCCGCTGTCGCGAAGCCGAAACTGATGCGGCGACTGCGCCGGACCAAGATCGTCGCCACCCTCGGCCCTGCTTCATCAGACCGAAGTGCCATTGCGAGCCTGTTCCGCGCCGGCGCGGACGTGTTCCGCATCAACATGAGCCACACCACTCACGAGCGGATGCGCGAGCTGGCGCGGTCGATCCGCGCGGTCGAGAGCGAGCACGGGCGACCGATCGGGATTCTCGTCGATCTGCAGGGGCCGAAGCTGCGGATCGGCCGCTTCGCAGCCAATCCGGTCACCTTGACCAGCGGCGAGCGCTTCGTGCTCGATAGCGACCCGACGCCCGGCGACGCCCAGCGCGTTCAGCTGCCGCATCCGGAGATCTTCGCCGCGGTCGAGCCCGGCCATACGCTTCTGCTCGACGACGGCAAGCTGCGGCTGCTCGCCACCGAGATCGATCGCGAGCGCATCGTCACCCGGGTCGAGGTCGGCGGCAGATTGTCGGATCGCAAGGGGGTGAGCCTGCCCGACAGCACGGTGCCGTTCTCGGCGCTGGCCGACAAGGATCGCTCCGACCTCGAGGCGGCCCTCGATGCCGGCATCGACTGGGTGGCGCTGTCCTTCATTCAGCGGCCGGAGGACATTGCCGAGGCCAAGAAGATCACCCGCGGCCGGGCCGCGGTGATGGCCAAGATCGAGAAGCCGCAGGCGGTGCGCCGGCTCGACGAGATCATGGATCTGGCGGACGCGCTGATGGTGGCGCGCGGCGACCTTGGCGTGGAAATGCCGCTGGAAAAGGTGCCCGGAGTGCAGAAGCAGATGACCCGTGCCGGCCGCCGCGCGGGCAAGCCGGTGGTGGTTGCCACCCAGATGCTCGAATCGATGATTGCGAGCCCGGTGCCCACCCGTGCCGAGGTCTCCGACGTCTCGACCGCAATCTTCGAAGGGGCGGATGCGATCATGCTGTCGGCAGAATCGGCGGCAGGCCAGTATCCGGTCGAGGCGGTGGCCACGATGAATCGAATCGCGGAGGAGGTCGAGGGCGATTCCGCCTACCGCACCATCATCCAAGCGCAGCGCACCGAGCCGGAAGCAACCGGCGCCGATGCGATCGCGGCCGCAGCACGGGGGATTGCCGAGACGCTCGATCTGTCCGCCATCATCTGCTGGACCAGCTCGGGCTCGACCGGGTTGCGGGTGGCGCGCGAGCGGCCCGCGCCGCCGATCGTGGCCATCTCTCCCAGGCTCTCGACCGGCCGCAGGCTGTCGCTGGTCTGGGGCATCCACTGCATCGTGGCGGAGGACGCGCACAACCTCGACGACATGGTGGACCGCGCCTGCCGGCTCGCCTTCAAGGACGGTTTCGCCAGGGCCGGCCAGCGCGTCATCATCGTCGCCGGCGTGCCGCTGGGGACGCCGGGCGCCACCAACATGCTGCGGATCGCTTTCGTCGGCGCCGACGTCGCGAGTTCGGAGGACAGATGACAGACGACAGATGACAGACGACAGATGACAGATCGATCTGTCCTCTATCATCTGCCGTCCGTCGTCTGTCCTCAGATATCGTGGCCCTCGAGCTTGTCGGCGAGCTTCTTGGCGAGATCGGGAATGCGCTCGAGCCGGGGATAGATGGCCAGCGCCCGGCGGTAGGCCTCGAGCGCGTGCTTCTCGTCGCCGATCTCCTGCAGGATGACCCCGAGCCCCGACAGGGCGCCGAAATGGCGCGGCTCGCGGGCGAGCACCTCGTGCAGGTCGGCGATTGCGTCGCCGAAATCCTTTTTTGTGTAATAGACGGTGGCGCGCCGGTTCCAGGCCTCGGTGAAATCCGGCTTGATGTCGATCACCGCGTCGAGAAGCTTGATCGCGAGATCCAGGTCCTTGTGATCGATCGCGGTCTTGGCGCGTTCCATCAAGAGGTTGGCGGTATCGCTCGGCGTCGCGAGCCAGGCCGCCCAGATTCGGTTCTCGATGTACTTGGCGCTTTCGTCGTCGGGCGCGAGCTTGAGCGCGGCGAACAGCCGGTCGAGGCTCTGCGCCTTGTCGCCGTGCTGCACCCGCGGCAGCGTCGACGGCGGCTCGAGGGGCTTGGGCAGCTCGGTATCGAGGGCCGCGGCCGGAGTGGCGCAGGCAATGCCGGCACAGAGGCCGGCACTCGCGAGCAAGACCCGGAATCTATTCATGGTCCACCGCCTGATCGTGCACCGCGGCACGATAGCTACGACCCTCCTCGCCGACGGACCGTCCACCTGCTCGCCTTTCAGCCCTGCCGGGCTTTGAACCGGCGCTGGACCTTGTTTATCACAAAAACCCGGCCCCGCCGCCGGACCAGGCGGTTGCTGCGATGGCGGCCGCGCAGCGACTTCAGAGAATTTCGCACCTTCATTGTCTTTCCTTTAACTCGGCGCGGCACGCGCGGTTTCATGCGGTCGAATTCGGCGCGGAAATTAGGGATGTGGGCGATCTCCGTCAATGACGGAAAGCCCCAGGCGGCGCTCCGGCCGCGGCCTATGGGCTCGGAAAGCCGCATCAGGTTGCGGGCGAGGCCAGGCAGCTTCAGAGTCCGTGCGGCACCCGATCAGGGCACGGCGCAAGGCCCGCATTCCATGCCCCAAGCCCGTGCAGACGTGCCCGGCGTGCCGCCGCCGCACCGGGAGAGAGCCGGGCGATGCCGTCAGCCGACGGCAACGTCTTCCCAGAAGCCGATCCAATGATCGACCCGGCGCATGGCTTCCCGCGGCTCCTCGTAGGACCAGGCCGCCCGTTTGCTTTCCCCTCCGGCACCGACCAGGTCGTAGAACTGCACGCCGTGCGGACAGGCGAGGTCCTTCTGCGTTTTCGGCGCCGGCCGCAGGAGAGCCATCCGCACCGTCTCGCGCGGGAAGTACCGATAGCCGTCGACCTCCAGGGTGCGGTCGCTCTCCGCGATCACCTCATCGCGCCAAGTCGCCTTCATGAGTTCCCTCTCCATCCGGATAGCTGGCAATTCAGCCTACCACTTGCGCGCGCGAGCATGCAAAATCGCAGCAAGCTGCGCTCAGTCGGCTCTCGGCAATCGGCTTGCCATGGCGGTCAGTTGTGCCGCGAGCACCTTCGCGTCGACCCCGTCTGCCGCCATCAGCGCCTGCACGACGGGATCGGCCAGCATTTCACCAATGCTCGGCTCGGCAGCCCACGACGCATCCGGCTCTCGCTGCAGGGGCGCGCAGCTGACGATTGCATGGTCCATCTCGAGTCTGTCGCAGGCGGCTTTCCTCCGCGCAGGGGCGGCTGTTGCTCCTGCCTGGACGGTGTTGCTGTCACGAAAGATCCTCGCCCGCGGTCGGCGCGGATGTGCCGGGCAACGCGCGCGCCGCGTGCTGGCTCAAAGGCGCGATCAGCGGCGTCATGGAAACAATCGAGCCCGCGAGCAGGTTGAGCCACTGCCGGGCGCCGATCATCTCGATCTGCTGGACCATGATCCCGAATCCGCCGGGCGGTCCGCTTCCCGGAGCGAACAGCAGGAGCGCCAGCAAAAGCCGCAATGCCCCGATCAGCTTGTGCTTGACGCAACTCGTCCTGGGTGACGCGACCCCCGCTCCGCATCCCGGCTGAAAGAAAGGCTGAGAGAAAGAAAGTGACATCGGATAGACCTTGTGGTACTGACCGGTAACACCGATATAGGTACTGACCGGTAACACCAGCATAGGTACTGACCGGTAACACCCTTGTCAAGGGCAAGGTCGTGGAAAATGCGATAAAACCGGCAAGTGCCGGATCAATGGAGCGAATTCCGCCCCGCGAACGCATCGTGTCGGTGGCGGCAGACCTTTTCTATCGGCAGGGGATCAGGGCCGTGGGGGTCGACGCCATCGCCGAGGCGGCGGGCACCAACAAGATGACCCTCTACCGCCACTTCCCTTCCAAGGACGAGCTGGTTGCCGAATACCTTCGGCGTCTGGCGGCAAAGGCGACCTCGGCCTGGGACAGGCTTGCCGCAAGCCATCCGGGCGATCCGCGCGCCCAGCTGCGCGGCTGGCTCGAGGAGATGGCCGGCCGCGTCGGCAGCGGCGACGATCGGGGCTGCGCCTTGGCGAACGCCGCAGTCGAGCTCCCGGACAAGGCTCACCCGGCTCGGCGCGTGATCGAGGCCTTCAAGACCGCTCAGCGCCGCCGGATCATCGAGCTGTGCGCCGCGGCGAGGCTAGCCGAGCCGGAGATGCTGGCGGACGAACTGTTCCTGCTGCTCGAAGGCGCCCGGGTGACGGCGCAGAGCATCGGTCGCGACGGGCTCGGCGACCGGCTCGTCCGGATGGGCGAGGCGATGATCGCTGCCCATGATCGCTGAGCCATTGAGCGAGTCCGGCAAGTCCGCTCCCGGCTCGCTGTTCCTCGAGGACCTCCGGGTCGGGCAGCGCTTCGCCAGCCGCTCCCACACCATCGACGCGGTTCAGATCAAGGCGTTCGCCGCGCAGTTCGATCCGCAGCCGTTTCATCTCGACGCGGAAGCGGCGCGAGCGACGCTGTTCGGCGGGCTGGCGGCGAGCGGCTGGCACACTGCCGCCATCACGATGAAGCTGCTCGTGGAAGGCGGGCTGCCGCTCGAGGGCGGCATCATCGGCGGCGGCGGCGAGATCGCCTGGCCGCGGCCGACCCGGCCGGGGGACACGCTCACCGTGCTGAGCGAGATCGAGGAGATCACCCAGTCGCGCTCGCGTCCCGATCGGGGGATGGTGCGCGTGCGCAACGAGACGCGCAACCAGCACGGCGAGATCGTTCAGACCCTCGTTGCCAAGCTCGTGGTCCCCAGGCGCGCGGCGGCAGCGCAATCGGTTCCCAGGGCCTGACGACCTCCGCACCGTATCGAGTGCGCGGCGGCAAGGCAGTGGAGGCGAGCTTGGGGATGCTGCGGGAGTGATCTTGCCCGAGTTGCCCGGGGCCTTGCCGCCCGTCATCTTTACGGGAGCGAGTGTCATGAAGATCAGAGGAGCCGTGCTCGAGAGGCTGGGAGCGCCGCTGCCCTATGCGCAGTCGCGGCCGCTCTCGATCGAGGAGGTGGACCTCGACCCGCCCGGGCCCGGCGAGGTCCTGGTGAAGGTCGCCGCCGCCGGCCTCTGCCACTCCGATCTCTCGGTGATCAACGGCGACCGCCCGCGGCCGACCCCGATGCTGCTCGGGCACGAGGCCGCCGGCATCGTCGAGGAGCCGGGCCCGGGCGTGACCGATCTCGGCAAGGGCGATCACGTCGTCATGGTCTTCGTGCCGAGCTGCGGCCACTGCCTGCCCTGCTCGGAAGGGCGTCCCGCCCTGTGCGAGCCGGGCGCGGTCGCCAACACCAGGGGCACGCTCCTCTCCGGCGCCCGCCGGCTGCATCGTGGCGGGCAGCCGATCCATCATCATCTCGGCTGCTCGGCCTTCGCCGAATACGCGACCGTGTCGCGGCGCTCGCTGGTGAAGGTCGACCGCGAGCTGCCGCTCGAGGAGGCGGCGCTGTTCGGCTGCGCGGTGCTCACCGGGGTGGGCGCCGTGATCAACACCGCAAGAGTGCCCGCCGGCGCCAGCGTCGCGGTGCTCGGCCTGGGCGGGGTCGGGCTCAGCGCCATTCTCGGCGCGCTGGCCGCCGGCGCGCGCCGTGTCCTCGCCGTCGATCTGGCCGACGCCAAGCTCGGGCTCGCCCGCCAGCTCGGCGCCACCGACACGTTCAATGCCGGCGCGCCGGAGGCCGCCGAGGCGATCCGCAGCGCCACCGACGGCGGCGTCGAGTACGCGTTCGAGATGGCCGGCTCGGTCAAGGCCATGGATCTCGCCTACAGGATCACCCGCCGCGGCGGGACCACCGTGACCGCGGGGCTGCCGCCGGCGAGCGACGCCTTCGCGCTGCCGCAAGTCAACCTCGTGGCCGAGGAGCGCACGGTGAAGGGCAGCTATATTGGCACCGCGGTGCCGATGCGCGATCTTCCCCGCTACATCGAGCTCTATCGGCGCGGAAGGCTTCCGGTCGACAGGCTGCTGAGCGATCGGCTCAGCCTCGAAGAGGTCAATGCCGGCTTCGACCGGCTGCACGAAGGCAAGGCCGTGCGCCAGGTGGTCGTCATCTGAGGCGACGGCATCCGCAGGCATGGGCATGCCCGCTCCCGACCTGCTCCTGCACGGCGGCAAGATCATCACGCTCGACCGCGCCTCGCGCGTGGTGCAGGCGGTCGCGGTGCGGGCGGGCCGCATCGTCGCCGTCGGCGAGGATGCGGCGCTTCTCCGCGAGGCCGCTCCCGCCACCCGGCTGATCGACCTCGCAGGCCGCTCGGTCATGCCCGGGCTGTTCGACGCCCATCCCCATGCCGACCGCGAGGGGCTCAAGGCGCGCGGCGGCATACCCATCGCCGGCCTTCACTCGGTCGCCGGCATCGTCGAGGTGGTCAAGCGCGCCGCGCAGACGACGGCCAGGGGCGAGTGGATCGTGCTGATGCCGATGGGCGCGCCGCCGCACGACTATGTGAGCCGGCCGGAGCAGCTGACCGAGGGCCGCTTTCCGACCCGCCACGACCTCGATGCGGTCGCCCCCGACCACCCCGTCTATATCCGCGCGGTGTGGGGCTGGTGGAGCCGGCGGCCGTTCCCGTCGGTCGCCAATTCGCTGGCGCTCGCGCGGGCGGGGGTGACGCGGGCGACCGCGCCGCCGCACAATGTCGAGATCGTCAAGGACGCCCGCGGCGAGCCGACCGGCGTCTTCCTCGAGCGGAATTTCGTGCCGGTCCTCGAGTACACGCTGTTCCGCGATCTGCCGCGCTTCGGGTACCACGATCGGGTGGAGAGCGTGCGCCTCGGCGCGCAGGCCTATGCGGCCGCCGGCACGACCTCGCTCTACGAGGGGCATGGGCTTGCGCCCACGGTGATCCGCGCCTGGCGGGAGAATGCCGAGCGCGGGGCGCTGCCGCTGCATATGCATGCCCCGGTCAGCATGCCGAGCGCGACCTTCGACGACCGGCGGCTCGTCGACCTCATGCATCATTACGCCGGGCCCGCCGGCGGCCGGGGCTGCGGCGACGACATGCTGCGCGTGGAAGGGATCAACCTCGGCGGGCACGCCGATGCCGCCGTCGCCGACATCATCGCCGCGGGCTATCCCTACGATCAGTGGGCGGGACATTTCTACCAGGCGATGCCGGCCGAGCGGTTCGTCAGGCTCGGCATCGAGGCGGCGCGGCTCGGGCTGCGGGTGAACTGCGTGGTCAGCCGCGATCTCGAATACGCGCTCGGCGCCTATGAGGCGATCGACGAGGAGGTGCCGATCCGCGACCGCCGCTGGGTGGTGATCCACGTCAATGCGGCGAGCGACGCGCAGATCCGCCGGATGAAGGCGCTCGGCGTCATCGCCACCGTGGTGCCGGGCTTCCTCTGGATGGCGGGCGACCGCTACGGCCTCGACCGGCTCGGCGGGGAGGGAATCCCGATCCGCCGCATGCTCGACGGCGGCGTGCCGGTTGCGCTGTCGACCGACGGGGTGCCCTATTCGATGCTGTGGGCGGCCTGGGAGGCGCTTGCGCGCTGGGACGAGGACGGCGCGCGGCAGCTGGGAGAGAGCGGCCTCACCCGCGAGGAGGCGCTGCGCCTCGCGGCGCAGAGCGGCCATCGCCTGACCTGGAACGAGGATCGTTTCGGCTCGCTCGAGCCGGGCAAGGTCGCCGACATGGTGGTGCTCGCCGAGGATCCGCTCAGCTGCGAGCTCGGCCGGCTCAGGGACATCCGCGTCGAGCGGACGTTTCTCGCCGGCCGCGAGGTGCTCGGCCCGCCGTGAGGGGCTCGGGCGCTATCGCCGACGGCATTGGTCTCGGCAGGACGGTCCCGGTCGCCTGTGAGCTGCTGTTGCGCCCTTCCTTGCAATTGTGCACTTCCGGCTCGGTTAGAATACCCCTGGATCGGCCGAGGTCGTCATGCCTGCCAGGTACACGAAGACCATTATTTGCCTTGCGAACTCCCGCAAGATGGCGGGTCGTTGCGTGGCGGGGAAAGAGATCATCGGCGGCAAGATCGGCGGTTGGATCAGACCGGTCAGTGGAAGGCCGACGGGCGAACTGTCCGAGGAAGACCGCCGGTTCGAGAATGGGCTGGACG
>DASXAP010000023.1:0-41216 GCA_036406655.1 Xanthobacteraceae bacterium
GCTTCGCGTGCGACCTCGCTCTTGAGCGCCGCGCGCTCGAAAGGGTTGCTGCCGGCATCGAGGCCGCGCGCGATGCGGCGCTGCCGATAGCGCGACTCCATCCAGTCGATGCTCGCCTGATAGGGCGTCCCGTCTGCGCGCTGCTTCACCAGCGGGACGATCCAGAAGGCGAGGTGCTCGGCGGTTTCCGTGGTCAGGCTCACGCTGCCGTAGTGCACGGCGTTGCGCAACAGCACCGGTGCAATCGGCGCGGCCGCGCCGAGCGCAAACAGCAGCGTCGAGGCCAGCGCCCCGGCGAGCCTTCGCCGCCCATTGATCGCAAGCGCGAAAACGAGCGGCGCCCCCGCCGCCAGCAACACGGCGACGGCGGGACGGGTGACGAGAGCGAGCCCCCCGGCGAGCCCGGCCAGCAGCGCCGGCCCGTTGCCGGGGCGCAGCGCGAAGGAGGCTGCGGCGACGAGCATGAGCGTCATGAAGAACAGGAAGAGCGTATCGGTGAGGATCTGGGTGCTGAACACGATGAGCGTCGGCGACAGGGCGGCGAGGATGCCGGCGATGAGCCCGACCCGCGCCGTGACGAACGCGCCCAGCGAGGCGATCAGCGTGCATGTTCCGGCATCGATCAGGGCTTGAATGAAAGCGACCGCGCGCGGTGCATCGCCCAATGCGCTTTGCACGGCGGCGAGCAGCAGCGGATAGAGCGGCATGCGGTCGGTCATGGCGAGGAGCGTGGTGGCGAAGCCGCCGGGCGCCGTCAGCGCCTTGCCGAGCGCCCAGTACCCCACCGCGTCCGGCTCGGCGAAGAATGCCCGGTCGCCGTCGAGCAGCGCCAGATTGACCAGACGAACCGCGAGCGCCACGAAAAACACGCTGGTGAGCGGATGCGTCCGCGCCCAGCGCCACCCCGGAGCGCGCATGCGGGCGCTCTCCTAGAGTTCCGCTGCTTGCCTGGTCGGCGGCGCGGATCTGGGGCCGGCCGCCTCGCCGGCTACGAACTGGCTGCCGGCGAGCGCGGCGAAGCGCTTGCCGAGCTTCATCAGCTCCTCGAAGCTGCCGCTCTCGACGATGCGGCCACCGTCGAACACGAGGATGCGGCTGGCATTGCGGATGGTGGCGAGCCGGTGGGCGATCACGAAGGTGGTGCGCCCCTTCATGACCTCGGCGAGCGCCGCCTGCACCCTCGCTTCGGTGAGCGCATCGAGTGCGCTCGTAGCCTCGTCGAGGATGAGGATCGGCGGGTCCTTGAGCAGCGCGCGCGCAATGGACAGCCGCTGCCGTTCGCCGCCGGAGAACAGGCGCCCACGCTCCCCGGCGCTGGTCGCAAATCCCGCGGGCTGGCGCTCGATCACGTCGAGCACCTGGGCGCGGGCGCAGGCATCGCGCAGCTCCTCCTCGGTGGCGTCGGGCTTTCCGACGCGCAGGTTGTCGGCGATCGAGCGGTTGAACAGCAGCACCTCCTGGAACACCACCCCGATATTGCGGCGCAGCCCGGTGAGCGTCAGCGCGCGGATATCCATCCCGTCGATCTTCACATTGCCCGACTGCGGATCAAAAACGCGATGCAGCAGGGCGAGTGCGGTCGACTTGCCGGCGCCGGTCGCCCCGACCAGGGCGACGGTGTCCCCGGGCAGCGCGGTGAAGGTCAAATCGGCGACCGCCGGACGCTTGCCGTCGTAGGAAAACGACACGTCCTGGAACTCGACCAGCCCGCGCAGCCGGCTCGGGTCGACCGCATCGGCCCGGTCGCGCACCGCCGGCTCGGTGTCGAGCACCTCGAAGAATTCCGCCACCCGCGGCGCGTCCATCACCATCCGGGTGGCGAAGCCGACGGCCTGCTCGAGCTTGCCGATGAGCAGGCCGGCAAAGCTCATGAACATCACGATCTCGCCCACCGTGGTGAGGCCGTGAAGGTAGAAGTAGACCCCGAGCAGCAGGATGCTCAGCATGGTGAGGGTGGTCGCGGTGCGCGTCATCACCGTCGCCGCCGCCCACCACGACAGCACCGGCAGCTGGGCGCGGAGCACCTGGTCGCCGAGCTTCCTCATGCCGGCGACTTCCATCTCGATGCGGGCGTAGCTCTGGACAAGGGCGATATTGCCGAGCGTGTCGGTGGTGTGCTCGACCACGTCGGTCGCATAGTTCTCGACATTGCGCTGCAGCATCTCGCTCTTGTTGACGACCAGCTGGATCATGAAGCCGGACACCGCGCAGAGCGCGATCAGCAGCAGGCCGTAGCGCCAGTTGATCAACAACGTGACCGGCAGCAGCACGACGAGCGAGACGAAGGCGGCGAAGTGCTCGCGGAAGAAGGCGAGCCACAAGCCCCAGAGGGTTTGCGTCCCGGTCATCATCACCTTCACCAGCCGGCCGGAATGCGAGCCGGTGTAATAGCTGATCGGGAGCTGCAGCACGTGCTCGTAGAACATGGTGCGCACGACCTGATACTGGCGGTGCGCCAGGCGGTCGGCATGCAGGGCAACGAAGCCGCCGCACACGATGATGAACAGGGCGAAGCCGACCCAGGCGCCGACCAGCAGCATCAAGTCGTGCCAGGACAGGTCCCCGCCCCGGGCCTGCGCGCCGGCAAGCAGATCGACGATGCGGCCGAACAGGATCGGCTCGACGAACATGGCCGAGGCGAGCGCCAAGTTGGCGAAAGCAAGCAGCCACGCCAGACGAGCCTCGCGTCCGAGCAGCTCCAGCACGCGCATGTAGAGATGAGCGAACTTCATGCGAGCGCTGCCGCTCTGCGCCGGCTCCATTCCTGCGGGGCTCAATCTAACGCCGCCGGGCCGCCTTGCGTAGAGTGGGCGGGGCCCCGGCGCAGCGGGCGAACCCGGTCAGTCTCGCGGCGACGGGGCGATGCGCATCGCCCGCGCCTCGGTCAGCTATGGCACGTCCCGGTGAAATTGAGGCGCGATGGCGCGACAACGTTCCCTCCCCCGCTTGCGGGGGAGGGACAGGGAGGGGGCGCAAATGGCGTGCGGTTACCCCCTCCCCACCCCTCCCCCGCAAACGGGGGAGGGAGCAGATCGGTGGCGTTGCACCGATGTGCATCAATTTGACCGAGACATGCGCTAATTCACGCGGCGGTCGCTCATCGGCGGCAGGAACGAAGCGTCGAACATGTCTGCCGCCTTGGGCTTGGCCTTGAAGGTGTGCACAAGTGCCGTCTGCTCGATCGAGGCGGCGAGCCGCGCCGGATCGATCGCTCCGAGTCCGTCGGCCATCACCTCGGGGGTGACGATGTTGTAGCGGAGAGCCATGCGCAGGCGCTCGAGCTCGACGTCCTTCTTTACCCCGTCGTCGCGCCGCAGCAGCGAATCGATCGCGTCCTGTGGGCGCCGGATCGCCTCTCTGAGCCCCTTCACGAAGCCACGCAGAAACCCCTTCACTGCTTCCGGCTTCTCGGCGGCGAGCTTCGAGCTCACGATGATCGCGCTGCCGTAGAGCTTGAGGCCGTAATCGGCCATCGGCATCAGCACGATGTCGTTCACCGGGACCCCGCGATCCTTCAGGTCGACGTAGAGGCGGAACGAAGCGCCGAGCGCGGCGTCGATCTGGCCGGCCGCCAGCATCGGCGCACGCACGGGGATGCCGATGTTCTCGATCGTCACCTTCGACGCGTCGATGTTGTTGAGCTTGGCGAACAGCGGCCACTGGAGAAAGCTCGCGCTGGCCGCCGGAGCGCCGAGCTTCTTGTTCTCGATCTGCCTCGGCTCGGTGATGCCGCGGCTCCTGCGGGCGACGATCGAGTACGGCGGCTTGTTGTAGAGCATGAACACCGCCTTGATCGGGGCCGAGGGGTGCTGGTCGAGGTAGCGGATCAGGACGTTGATGTCGGCCAGGCCCATCTCGTGGGTGCCGGCTGCCACGCGCTTGATCGATTCCTGGGCGGCCGCGGCGTTCTCGATCGAGACGTCCACGCCCTCGGCTTTGAAGTAGCCTCTATCCTGCGGCAGCAGGAACAGTGCCTCGGGTCCTTCGAGCGGGCCGTCGAGCGAGAATTTGATGGCGGTCTGTGCCGCCGCCGGCCCCGCGGCGAGGACCACCGATCCCGTTGTGAGGGCACCGGCGAACGCGCAGAGCCGGGCGAGATCGAGAAGGCCCATGGGTTGCGGTACTCGCTCTGCTCCGGCTCCCGTTCGGCCCCCGGCGGCGATGCTGAATGCGGCCACAAAAGATCATGAGGTTGCAAAGAGCAAGGGAATAACGCGCGCACGGCCCTCCGTTCACGAAGTTTCGAACGCCAGGGTTAGCGTCGTCGGTCTCTTTCACGAGTTGAATTCCCAGCGCCGCCATGAACTGCTGTTAAGGTTGCGCCGGCAACCCTGGCGGGCGCACCGCCCGGGCACCCCTCGAGCCGCCATGACCCCCGATACAAGCCGTCCCGGTGCCGCACAGGAAGCCGAGCTTCCGAGGTTTCAGGCCCCCTATGCGCCGGCCGACGAGGCGATGGCGCATCGATTGATGGCCGCGGCCGGGCGATCCGCGCAGGCCGAGCAACGGATCGATGTGTTTGCAACCCGGCTGATCCAGCGCATCCGGAGCAGGGCAGGCGGGCTCGGTGGGATCGAGGACTTTCTCCACGCCTATTCCTTGTCGACCAAGGAGGGACTCGCCCTCATGGTGCTGGCCGAGGCGCTGCTGCGCGTTCCCGATTCCCGCACCGCGGATCGGCTGATCGAGGACAAGCTGGCCACCGGGCACTGGTCCGCCCACGACGTGAGATCGAATGCGCTTCTGGTGTCGGCCTCGGCCTGGACCCTCGGATTGACCGCCCGCATCATCCATCCAGGCGAGACGCCGGACACGATCCTCGAAGGGCTGGTGAAAAGACTGGGGCTGCCGGCGGTGCGTGCCGCGACCCGGCAGGCGATGCGGCTTCTGGGCTCGCATTTCGTGCTCGGACAGACGATCGGGGAAGCCCTCGAGCGGGCGCGCCGGCACGCCGAGCGCTACTCGTTCGACATGCTTGGAGAGGCAGCGCGCACCGCCGCCGATGCGGAGCGCTATTTGCGCTCCTATGCGCACGCCGTGGAGGCGATCGGCGCGCAGGCCGGGGACGCGGCGCTGCCCAACCGGCCCGGCATTTCCGTGAAGCTGTCGGCACTGCATCCGCGCTTCGAAGCGATCTCCCGCCGCCGAGTGCTCGCCGAGCTGGTGCCGAAGCTCACCGAGCTCGCCCGTCGGGCGCGCGACCACGACCTCCATCTGACCGTCGACGCCGAGGAAGCGGATCGCCTCGAGCTTACCCTCGATGTCGTCGCGGCGGTGCTCGCGGACAGGTCGCTGCGCGGCTGGGAAGGCTTCGGGCTCGCGGTGCAGGCCTATCAGAAGCGGGCGCTGGCGGTGATCGATTGGCTGGACGAGATGGCGCGGACGGTTCACCGCCGGCTGATGGTCCGCCTGGTCAAGGGCGCCTACTGGGACAGCGAGGTCAAGCGGGCGCAGGAGCGCGGGCTCGGCGACTATCCCGTGTTCACGCGCAAGGCGATGACCGATCTCTGCTACGTCGCCTGCACCCGCAAGCTGCTCGCTGCCAGGGCCAGGCTCTACCCGCAATTCGCCACCCACAATGCGCTGACGGTGGCCAGCGTGATCGAGGATGCCGGCGGGGTCGAGGGATACGAGTTCCAGCGCCTGCACGGGATGGGCGAGGCGCTCTATGAGCTGCTGCTCGCGGAATATCCGACGGCGCTCTGCCGGGTTTATGCGCCGGTCGGCGGGCACCGCGATCTGCTGGCCTATCTGGTGCGGCGCCTGCTGGAGAATGGAGCCAACTCGTCGTTCGTTTCGGTCGCCGCCGACCCGGCGGTGCCGATCGCGGCTATCCTGCAACGGCCGCAGAGCGCGATCGGCGAGGCTTCGCGCGCCCGCAACCCGAGCATTCCCCTCCCGAGCCGCCTCTATGAACCGGAGCGGCGAAACTCCTCCGGCGTCGAATTCGGCGACCGCGAAGAGCTCGAGACGCTGCTCGCGGAAATCCGCGCCGCCGAGCTGCCGGCGACGGCGGCCCCCCTGGTCCATGGCGAGGAGCGCGCCGGGGTTGAGCGGCCGCTCAGGTCGCCGATCGAGGGCAGTCTCATCGGTCATGTCAGCGAAGCCGATGCAGCGATGGCTTCCGTCGCGATGCGGGTTGCGCAGGAGGGCTTTGCCGCCTGGACGGCGCAGCCGGCCGAGATGCGTGCTGCCGCGCTCGAACGGGCGAGCGATCTCCTGCAATCGCGGCGGTCGCGACTGATCGGGCTATTGCAGGTGGAGGGCGGCAAGACCCTCGACGACGCGGTAGCGGAGCTGCGCGAGGCAGTCGATTGCTGCCGCTACTATGCGGCGCAGGCCCGCCGCCTCTTCATCCCGCAGACGATGCCGGGCCCGACCGGCGAGAGCAACGAGCTCGGCTATCGCGGCCGCGGCGTTTTCGTCTGCATCAGCCCCTGGAACTTCCCGCTCGCGATCTTCCTCGGTCAGGTGAGCGCGGCGCTCGTCGCCGGCAACACGGTCGTGGCCAAGCCCGCCGAGGAGACCCCGCTGATCGCCATGGAGGCAGTGCGGATCCTGCACGCGGCCGGGGTGCCGTGGACGGCGCTCGAGCTCCTGCCCGGCGACGGCGCGCTCGGAGCCGCCCTCGTTGCCGATCCCAGAGTTGCCGGCATTGCCTTCACCGGGTCGACGGAAGTCGCGCGCTCGATCAATCGCACCCTCGCCGCCCAGGAGGCGCCGATCGTCCCTTTCATCGCCGAAACCGGCGGCATCAATCCGATGATCGTAGATGCCACCGCGCTCCCGGAGCAGGTCACCGATGACGTGCTCGCCTCGGTGTTCCGCTCTGCCGGCCAGCGCTGCTCGGCGCTGCGCCTCCTGTGCCTGCAGGAGGATGTCGCCGAGCCCATCATGGAGATGATCGCCGGCGCCGCCCGTGAGCTCGAGGTCGGGGATCCACGCGAGGCCTCGACCCATGTCGGGCCGGTGATCAATGCCGAGGCGAAAACGAGGCTCGAGGTCTGGCTGCTGCAGCGGGAGCGCGAGGGACGCGTGCGCTTTCGCTGGGACCGGTTCAAGCCGATGCCGGCGGCGGGAACTTACGTCCCCCCGGCGATCGTCGCGCTCGACCGGGCGAGCGAGCTGACCGAAGAGGTGTTCGGGCCGATCCTGCATGTCGTGCGCTGGCGGGCCGACGAGCTCGATCGCCTGCTCGATGAGATCGCAGGCAACGGCTACGCCCTGACGCTGGGGATTCACTCCCGTATCGACAGCACCGTCGAGCAGATCGTGGCACGTCTCGCCAGCGGGAACGTGTACGTCAACCGAAACATGATCGGGGCGGTCATCGGCACGCAGCCGTTCGGCGGCAGCGGCCTGTCGGGCACCGGGCCGAAGGCGGGCGGGCCGAATTATCTGCGGAGATTCGTCGCCGAGCAGACGCTGACGATCAACACCGCGGCGGCCGGCGGCAATGCGTCCCTGCTCGCTTCGGCGGAGCAGTAGCTGCCGGCGCGCGCAGGAAGGAGCCCCATTCCGCCCGCATTCGTTAATATACTTTCGACCAATCGCGGTTATGATGACTGAAACATGA
This sequence comes from Xanthobacteraceae bacterium, assembly GCA_036406655.1. Lineage (GTDB taxonomy): Bacteria > Pseudomonadota > Alphaproteobacteria > Rhizobiales > Xanthobacteraceae > VAZQ01. Next base: position 7,577 of record DASXAP010000023.1, read on the forward strand.
GTGACTCGCTCGATCGCCTTTACCTTGCCGTGCAGGCTGCTCGGAGCGCCGATCCGGCGACCTCGCGGACGGCGCGGCTCTTGCGCGCCGGCCGCAGCAAGATGGCCAAGAAGCTCGCCGAGGAAGCGGTCGAGGTGGTGATCGACGCCATGCACGGCCATTCCGATGCAGTGGTGCGGGAGAGCGCCGATCTGCTCTACAATCTGGTGGTGCTGTGGGTCGCCTCCGGGGTCCACCCCAAGGACGTTTGGACCGAGATGCAGCGGCGCGAGCGGCTGCTCGGCATCGCCGAGAAGCTTCCGAAGGACCGCCCCGACGCCTCGCCGCGGCGCAAGGTCATCGCGCTCGATCGCAGCCGCCTGCGCCGGCGGCGTTGAAGCCGATGGCAGAGGACAGACGAAAGAGGACCGAGCGTTTGCCCGCACGGTCCCGACCGAGTATCTATCCGGCCTCGATCGTCCGTTCCATCCTCTATCGTCTGCTGTCTGCTCTCTGATCCATGCTCCGCCGCCTCTACGACTGGTGCATCGCCGCCGCCGACAAGCAATATGCGACGTGGCTCATGGGCCTCGTCGCCTTCGTGGAGAGCTCGTTCTTTCCGATTCCGCCCGACGTCATGCTCATCCCGATGTCGCTCGCGCGGCCGGACAAGGCGTGGTCATATGCAACCTTGTGCACGGCCGCATCGGTCGCCGGGGGCGTGCTCGGCTATTTCATCGGCGCCGCGCTCTATGATTCGGTGGGACTCTGGCTCATCGGCCTCTACGGCTATGGCGACAGGGTCGAGTCGTTCCGGGAAGCCTATGCGCAGTGGGGGAGCTTGATCATCCTGCTCAAGGGCCTCACTCCGATCCCCTACAAGATCGTGACGATCGCTTCGGGCTTTGCCGGCTACAATTTTCTCATGTTCGTGCTGTTGTCGCTCGTGGCGCGCGGCATGCGGTTCTTTCTCGTCGCATTCCTCCTCAACCGCTACGGGCTGCGGGCACGCGCGATCATCGAGGAGAGGCTCGCCTTCTGGGTGACCACCGGGGCCATCGTCCTCGTCGCCGGAATAGTCGGCGCCGTGTACCTCTTCTGAGCGTTCCCGCTCCTCAATTTCGCCACCGCCACCGCCGAGATTGCCGGCCGGCTGCCGCAATCAGGGAACGCCATGCCGGGCGCCAAGGCACATCGATTGCGCTGCACCAGCTTGACGGGCGCGATAAGCGGGGCTGCGCTTCTGCTCGCGGTCGGGGTTCTCGCCCAGGACGGGCAGAGCCCGCCCGCCGGGAGCCCACCGCGTATCGATCCGCCGGCGGGAGGCGCCGCCGACCCGGCGTCCCCGCCCGGCTTCATCGAGGCGCTGGGAAACTGGCTCAAGGACGGTGCCGGCAAGCTCAAGTCGGACATGCAGGGCGCCCAGGACAGGCTCGGTAAATTCGGCAGCCAAGTCCACGAAGCCGCCAAGGACGCCACCGGCACCATCATCGGCTGGCCGAGCGCGCGGCCCACAAGCGGCCGCGAGCGCTGTGCGCCGGCGGCCAACGGCGCGCCTGATTGCCTGAGCGCGGCGGTGGCGCTCTGCCGCGGCAAGGGCTTCCAGACCGGCAAGAGCCTCGACACGCAGAGCGAGCAAAAATGCCCGGCGCGGGTCTTGCTCGAGGGTCGCTCGCCCAACAGCGCGGAATGCCCGACCCATACTTTCGTGACCCGGGCCTTGTGCCAGTAGGCTTGCCCCCGGGGACAGGATCGCCAGCCGGTGAACTTGCACGCGCTGCTCCTCGAGCGGGAGGCCTGCCATCGGCCGGTGACCGTCGGCCTGATCGGTGCGGGCAAGTTCGGCACGATGTTCCTGGCGCAGGCACGGCTGACGCGCGGGCTTCGGGTGGTCGCCGTCGCCGATCTCGATGTTGATCGTGCGCGCCGCCAGCTCGCCGCGGCCGGCTGGCCTGCTGAGGCGGCGTCTGCGCGATCGCTCGGCGAGGGCTGCAACAGCGGCTGCGTGCATCTGACCGACGATGCCGAGGCGGTGATCGGGTTTCCCGGCATCGAAGTGATCGTCGAGGCCACGGGAGCTCCGGCCGCCGGCCTCAGCCATGCAGCGCGGGCGATCGCGCATGGCAAGCACATCGTCATGGTCAATGTCGAAGCGGATGCGCTGGCGGGCCCGCTGCTCGCGCGCAAGGCGAGAGCCGCCGGCGTCGTCTACAGCCTCGCCTGGGGCGACCAGCCGGCGCTCATCTGCGACCACGTCGATTGGGCGCGCGCCTGCGGCTTCAAGGTGATCGCCGCCGGCAAGGGCACCCGCTACGAGCCGCACTACCACCGGTCCACTCCCGACACGGTGTGGGAGATCCTCGACAGCTATCTGCAGATCGCCGATCGACGGTCGGTCAACCCGAAAATGTTCAACAGCTTCGTCGACGGCACCAAGTCCGCCATCGAGATGACGGCGGTGTGCAATGCTACCGGCCTGGTGCCGCAAAGCGGAGGCCTCGGCTTCCCGCCGGCCAGCCGTTTCGAGCTGGCCGAGATCTGCAAGCCGCAGAGTGCCGGCGGGGCGCTGGAGAAGGAAGGGGTGACCGAGGTGGTCTCGTCGGTTTATCGCGACGGCCGCGACGTGCCGCATCACCTTGCGCTCGGCACCTACGTGGTGTTCGAGGGCGAGACCGAGTATGCCCGGCGCTGCTTCCGGGAATACGCCATGTTGCCGGACCGCAGCGGCCGCTATGCCGCGCTCTACCGCCCGATCCATATGATCGGCCTCGAGCTCGGCGTGTCGATTGCCAGTGTGGCGCTCCGCAAGGAGCCGACCGGCGCGCCCACCGGCTTGCGCTCCGACGTCGTAGCCGTCTCCAAGCGCGCGCTGCGCAAGGCCGAGGTGCTCGACGGCGAGGGCGGGTTCTGTGTCTGGGGCCGACAGGTGCCGGCCGAGCGCTCGCTCGCCGGCGGCCTGCTGCCGCTCGGCCTCGCGCAGGAAGTCGCGCTGAAGCGAGACCTCGGCGAGGGTCAATCCCTCACCTGGAGCGACGTCGCCTACGACGCCGAGGATCCGGCGGTGAAGGTGCGGCGGGAGATGGAGGCGGCGTTCGCGCGGCCGAACGCAAGCGTCACGGCCAATGGGGCGGGCTGATTGTGCGGCGGCTCGCCCTCCTCGCGTCCATCCGCGCTCGGGCTGCGGCGATATGCTCGAGCTCGACGCTATGATCCCGGGCCTGCGCCGCGATCGGGGAGCACGAGCTCCTCTGCGCGCCAGTGCGCGAGCAGCATCCGCGCTCGAGCAGCGCTCGGCGCTTCCATGAGCAGGGCGAGATCCTCGGGGGTGTCGATGTCGAGCGCGATGCGCGGCAGACGAAGCACCTGCGGCGCAAGCCCACGCGATTGTGCGGCGGCGAGGTGGGGTACGAAGCTGTCGTCGCCGAAGCGCAACGGCACCACGTCCGCCGGCGAGCAGATTACCGCGTTCGAGCCGCGTTCGTTCCGCGCCGGGACAATGGTGAAGCCGCAGCCGGTGCGCGAGGAGGCGTGGCGATGCGCGGCGATCGCCTGTCGGACGTCCTCCGGCTCGACGAGCGGCACGTCCGCCGGCAGGGTCAGCATGGCAAGACCTTGCGCCGCCAGCCGGGCCGCGGCGGCGGAAACCGCGGCGGTATGGCCCTCCCCCGCGGCGTCCTCGGTTATCCGGGCGCGATAGCCACGGGCGAGCCGTTTCGCCGCAGCATCCGCACTGACGACCAGAATGCCGGCCAGCTCAGGCACTCGGGTAAGCGCTGCCAGCACATCCTCGAGCATGGCCAGCGCCAGCGCCTGCCGCTGCGCTGCCGAAAGGACGCTGGCGAGACGCTGCTTGGCTTCCCGGCTGTCCTTGACCGGCACCACCGCACACATTCTCTGCTCGGCGTTCATGCGGCACCGATGCTGGAAGCGAGCGCGTCGGCGCGCGCCAGCACCTCGCGCGCGAGCCGCTCGCGATCGGCGAGCGTCGACATCAATGTGCGCGCCAGCAGCACCGGAACGCGGACCTCGGCCGCCTCGGCGGCGTCGGCGTGATCGAGCACGTAGCCGTCGAGCATATCTTCGTAGCGGCCGGCCACCGCGCTCGCCCGTGCCGGGGTTCCGAGCTCCGACATGAGCTTTGCGGTGGGTCCTTTGACTGCACGGCCGCCGATGATGGGCGCAACGGCCAGCACGGGAGCCGCACAGGCGGCAATCGCCGCGCGCAGGCCGGGAATGGCCAGGATCGGCTCGATGCTCAGGTAGGGATTGGACGGACAGACGATCACCGCGCGCAGCCGCGGATCGCGCAGCGCGGCAAGCACGTCGGGCTGCGGCCGCGCCGCCGCCGCCCCCTCGTAGGCCACCTCCAGCACGATCGGGGCGCAGCCCCGGCGGACGAAATAGTCCTGGAAGTTCATCCAGCCTCCGCGGGTGCGCAGCCGCGTGCGCACCCTGTCGTCGCTCATCGGCAAGACCCTGCTCGCAACTCCGAGGCGCCGACAGAGATCGGCGGTGACCGCCGACAGGGCCTCGCCGGCGGCGCGCCGCCGGCTGCGCTCGACATGGGTGGCGAGATCGCCATCGCCGAGCCGGAACCAGGTCTCGCCGCCGAGCGCGGCGAGCGCAGCCATGAAGCTCCAGGTCTCGTCGCGGCGCCCCCATCCCCGCTGCGGATCGTCGAGGCCTGCCAGCGCGTACATGACGGTGTCGAGGTCGGGGGATATTGCGAGCCCGAGATGCTCGAAGTCATCCCCGGTATTGGCGACCACGACGAGGTCGCCGGCAGGCACGACCCGGCTGAGCCCGAGCACAAGCTTGGTGCCGCCGATCCCTCCGGAAAGCGCGACCACGAGTGTCTTCTCACCCTTGCGGCCGGCGCTCACCGGAACAGATCCTCTTCCGGCGCGCGGAGCAGCGCTGCTGCAGGGCTCGCGGGGCCCTTCCAGGAGAGCCCGCGCACCAGGACCAGCGGCCGCCCCTCATCGGCTTGCCCCATGAGGAGGGAGGCAGCGCTGGCGACCTCGTCGGCGAACGCGGTTTGCGTCGCGCGCAGCTCATAGCCGTAGAGATCGGTGCGGCCGCGCAGATCGAGCAGCGCCGGAAGCCCGGCGGCCCCCAGGGCAACGCCAACGGTGCCGTGGCGCCAGGCGCGCCCCCAGCTGTCGGTGATGACCACGCCGAATGCGCCGCCGAAATGCGCGGCAAGCCGGTCGAGCAGACCCGCCGCCGAGGCATCGGGATCGCGCGGCAGCAGCAGCACCGGTTCGCCTCCCACCCGGGGGTCGACATTTGATCGGTCGACGCCGGCATTGGCCATGATGAAGCCCAGCCGGTGCTCGACGATCAGCACGCCGGGCCGATGCCGTACCACGCGGCGAGACTCGCTGAGAATGACCTCGACGAGCCGGGGGTCCTTGCTCACCTCGGCGGCGAGAGCTTGCGCGCGCGGCGAGGGCCGGATGGCGGCGAGGTCGACATAGCGGCCCTCCGCCTTGGAGACGATCTTTTGCGCAATGACGATGACATCGCCGTCGGCGGGCCGCACCGCCTGCTGCTCGCAGGCGGCGATGACGATGCGGGCGAGGTCGTCGCCGGGTCGCACCGCGGGGATGCGGGGCAGAGACGAAAGCGTGACGATCATGGGTGAGCGCGGCTCACTGTCGAAGGGGACCCGTGCGTCGATTGCACGAGCGGAGATCATGATCCAAGTCGGTCGCCCGGGGAACTTGCGGCGGAAGCCGCCGCAGGCGCCTTATTAATGGCGGCTTCTATTCAGATACGGTTCAGCGCCATTGGCGTATGGGTATTCGAGAGGGGCTCGATCGAAGCGGGGCTGCCATGCCACGGATGCAAAAATATCTGGCTGCGCTGCTGGTGCTGATCGGCGGTGGGCTTGCGCTCGCCCCCGAAGCGGCGCTCGCGGAAAAACGCATTGCCCTCGTGGTCGGCAATGCCGCCTACCAGGCGGGAGCGCTTGCCACGCCGGCGAACGATGCGGGCCTCATCGCCCAGACCCTGCAGGCGGCCGGCTTCGATGTCGTCGGGGCACGCGACCTCGACCAGGACTCGCTCCGACGCGGGCTGCACGATTTCCTCGACAAGGCCACGGCCTCGGGCCCGGACACGGTCGCCTTCATCTATCTCGGCGGCTACGGGCTGCAGCTCGAAGGCGAGAATTACTTCGTCCCGGTCGATGCGAAGATCGCGCGGGATACCGATGTGCCGGTCGAAGCGGTGCGGCTGTCCGATTATTCGCGCCCGCTCGCCGCGCTGAAGCTGAAGGCCAATATCATCGTGCTCGACGCCGCCCGCGCGCATCCCTTCGCGCGCACCGGCGCGCCCCTCGCCGGCGGCCTCGCGCTGGTGGAGCCCGAGCCGGGCATGCTGGTGGCATTCAATGCTGCGCCCGGCACCGTCGCGCCGGAAGGCCAGGGACCGTACGGGCCCTATGCTCAGGCCTTGGCCGAGATGATGCGCGAGGGCGGGCTGCCGCTCGGCGAGGTCTTTGACCGCGCGCGGTTGCGGGTCAACGACGCCACCAAGGGTGCCGAGGTGGCGTGGCACGCGTCCAAGGTCGAGGCTCCCTTCCTCTTCTTCGAGCGAACGGCGGATGCGCCGCCTCCGGCCTTGTCGGCCGAGCAGGCCGCCGTGCTCCGCGACAAGCCCATCCGCGAGCTCGACGTGCAGGCCGCTTACGCGGCCGCGTTGGAGCGCGACACGCTGCAGGGCTACCAGGAGTTCCTCGAAGCCTATCCCGATGATGCGATGGCGAACCGGGTGCGAGCCATCGTTGCCGCCCGCCGCGAGGCGATCACCTGGCGGCGAAGCCGGGTCACGGACACCCCGGCCGCGTATTGGTCATACCTGAAGCGGTATCCCGACGGGCCGCACGGCGCCGACGCACACCGCCGCCTGGCGTACCTTTCCATGGCTTTCGAGCCGCCGCCGACGTTCACTCCGATCGACTACGAGGTGCCGCCGCCCCCGCCGGCCGAGTTCGTCTATGTCCGCCGGCCGATCCTCATCTTTGACGATCCGTTCTTCGCCTTCGCTCCGCCGCCTCCGGTCCCGGTCCTTTTCCTGGCTCCGGTGCCTGCGGCCTTCCTCGTGCTGGCGCCGCCGCCACCGCCCATCGGCCTCTTCTTGCTGCCGTGCCCGGTCTATACGCCGGTGCCGATCTGGGTTCGTCCTCCGCTCTATGTGGCGGCGCCGCCGAACAACATCATCTACGCCAACATCCATAACACCGTTGTGATCAACAATGTGACTAAGACGGTCACGGTCACGAACCAGGCTGGTCAGTCGCGGATCATCACCCCGCCGCCGGCGCACGCGGGGTCCGCCGCCGCCGCGGCGATCGGGCCTGCTCTGCCGCCTTCGGTTGCGCACAAGGCAGCCGGCCTGCCGGCGGGGACTCCGGGTGCTCAGCCGGCCGGACTCGCCAAGCAGCCGTTGCCGGGCATGAAAGGACAACCGCTGCCGGCGCCGCCCGGAGGCGCCGCAACCTCGATCCCTTCAGCCGCGGTGACGCCGACAACGCCGAGAGGCAAAACCGGCACAACCTCGCCCAAGGCACCGTCGGTGGGCCTGGTTTCGCCGTCGGCTCCGACCACTGGCACTCCGGGCTCCGCATCGGGCCTTCCCAAGACGTTGTCGACATCGCCGGGCGGCAGCCCCAAGGGATCGCCTCCGCCCGGGGAAGGTCGCAAGCCGCCGCCGGCACATCTGGTGACTCCGACGACACCTCCGAAGGTCGGCGGCGCACACCCGGAATCGGCGCATACTTTTGCACCCACCGGCGTGCCGAAGTCTTCGCGGCTGCCCTCCTCGCCATCGCCAATTGGAGGCCCGAAGCCGCCAATCGGAGGCCCGAAGCCGCCGACGATGGCTGCGCCGATCGCTCCTCGGGTGGCGCAGCCGCAGCCGAAGGGTCCGCCCGCCCAGCCGAAGGGGGCGCACAAGGGTCTGCCCAAAGGGTGAGCCAGGCGCGAGGCATCGGCTTGCCGCTCGCGGCCGGCAGCCGCGCGCGCAAGCGGCAAGCCACGCCGGATCACCGCAAGCCTCAGAAGAGCTCGATTGCCCCGGCGACGAATTCGTCGAGGAGGTCCGCAACCCGCGCAAGATGCGCCCCCACGATCTCGCTCACCTGCGACTCGAGCTCCGCGGGCGGTGATCCGTCCGTTGTTGCAAGCTTCACGTTGACGACCGCCGGGCGGGTCACGGGGGCACCGATTCGGCTGACCAGAAAGCACTGCGCGGCGGCTATTTGCGGCATCTCGCTGGTGATGGATTGCGCGATCCTGCCTGCAAGCACATTGTAGAGCTTGCCGACGTGGGTCACCGGATTCTTGCCGGCGGCTGCCTCGAGGCTCATGGGACGGGACGGCGTGATGAGGCCGTTGACGCGGTTGCCCCTTCCGACCTCGCCGTCGTCGCCGGCTTCCGCGGATGTGCCGGTGACCGTGAGGTACACGGCCCCCCTCGCCGGATCATCCGCCGAATTGATGAACGTCTCGATGTCCGCGAAGCCGTGCTGGGCCCCGACCTCCTTCACCAGCTCGGCGAGAGCCGACTTTTCGGCGAGATAGACGTCGAGGTTTTGGAGATGTCGCGAGATCATGGCGCATGCCACGGTGATGGTGACCGAGGCACCCCTGCGAATGCCCATGACCTTGATGTCCTCGCCCCAGGCCGGATGCTCGCGACTGCGATCTCTGCGGTTGATCCGCCTTTCCACTGCCAGGACGAGTTGCTCCAGGGCGCTGATCGGCGCATAGCCCACCCCGATCGAGGTGTCGTTGGCAACCGAGATGTCGCCACCCGTGCGTTGCATGAACAGCGAGCGCAAATCCTGCGAGCCGGGTTGAACGAGATTGTGGATCTGGACGTGCTGCTCGGGATCGAGCGCATGCAGGTTCGCGCGCAGCCAGGCGCGTGATCCCTCCACCGCTATGTCGGCGATCGGGAGGGTCTCACCGCCGGCATCGATCGTGGCACGCCCGGCGAGATAAATTCCGATCGGAGCGAGCACACGCCCGGCGCCGAATTGCGGCAATGCCCGGCCGCCCACCAATAGCGCCTTGTCCACGTTGTGGTGCAGAATCGTCCCGAAGCGGCTGCGGTATTCGCGGCAGAGATTGCGCGAGAATGTCTCGGCGAGCGCGTCGCAGATGGTATCGGGATGCCCAAGCCCCTTGCGCTCGGCGATCTCGATCGTGTCGATTTGCGGCGGCAGCGGGGAGATGACGAGAGCGTCCATAGGCGAGTCCTGTGGCTAACCGGTTGCCGGGATTGGAAGGACGTGCTCGCTGGAGCACGACTGATTCGTGCGGGCTGCCGATGACCGAGCTCCATCCCGATCGAGGTCGTGTTGCAGAGCATGGCGGACGGCCGTGCGCGCCGGCGCCTGCGCTCCCGGGGGCGCGCTCATCGGCGGCATCATACGCAGCATGCTCGCCCAGGACTGAGTGGTTTCGAGCTGGCCGCGGGCGCACCCCATGAAGCTGGCGGCGATCATCATGGCCGGCATCGTGCTCGCGGTTGTGCTGCTGGTCGGGACATTCGTCGCGCTGACCTGGGCGCCGGAGCGGGAGCTTGCCGAGCTGCAGGGCCGCTGGGCATTGCCACCGTCCGTGTTCCTCGAAGTCGCGGGCATGCGGGTTCACTTGCGCGACGAAGGCCCGCGCGAGGACCAGAGCCCGATTGTGCTGCTGCACGGATCGGGTGCCTCGCTGCACGTATGGGAGGGCTGGGCCGCGGCACTCAAGCACAGGCGGCGGGTGATCCGCTTCGATCTCCCGGGTTTCGGGCTGACAGGACCGTCGCCGAACGGCCTCTATGGCATCGATGCCGATATGCGGCTGTTGATCGCGCTGCTCGACCGGCTCGGTATCGAGCGCTGCGTGCTCGGCGGAAACTCGCTCGGCGGAGCGGTCGCCTGGCGTACCGCGCTGGTGCGCCCGGCCCGCGTCGAGCGGCTTATCCTGGTCGATGCCGGAGGTTACCCCGCAAATCCCACCGCGGTGCCCCTGGGCTTTCGGCTGATGGCAATCCCGGGGGCGAGCTGGGTGCTCAAGTATACGCTGCCGCGGATCCTCGTCGAGGAGGGATTGCGCAGCACCTTCGGCGACCCGGGCAAGGTCACGCCTGAGCTGGTGGATCGTTACGTCGAGCTCACCCAGCGCGAAGGCAACCGCGACGCCTTCATCGCCCGTTCGAGGCAGCGGCGGCCGGGGACTTTCGCCGACCGGATAGGCGAATTGCGGGTGCCGACGCTGATCATCTGGGGCGGCCGCGATCGCCTCATGTCACCCGACAACGCCCGCCGCTTCCATGCCGATATTCCCGGCAGCACGCTCGTGGTGCTCGACGATCTCGGCCACCAGCCGGAAGAGGAGGATCCGGCTCGCACGGTTGCGGCGGTGAAGAGCTTTCTCGACCTCGAGTGAGCCAACGGCGCTCCGCGACAGGGCTCGGTGCGGGCCCTCATGCGGCTGGATTATTCCCAGCCGCGGAGAGCAGGAGCTGTTCGGCTTCGGCTCGCGATGCTGCGGTGCTCGCGATTATTTCTTCTTCTTGCTGCGGGGCTTTGCTCGGCAGGAGGCCTTGCGCTTGCCGCTGGCGGCCGTCCAGTGGCAATCGTCGCGTCCCTGGCACGCAGCTTCATCGGTGAGCGTCTTGCAGGCCGGTGCCGGCGCCGCCGCCGGTGCCGCCGCCGGTGCGGCAGTTTGGGCGGAAACCTGGCCGAACGAGAACGCCACAAAGACAATGGCTGCGGCGCCGAGCATTCCGACAGTCGTCTTGATCATGCTTGCCCTCCTCACGGCAATTCAAAAGTGGAACGCAAAATCTGATGCACGGAACCCGGATCAATTGCAAGCGGAGACGACGTAAACGCAGCGTTAATGCGTGCTGCGCTTGCCTGCATCGCCGATGCGATTGCCCGCACCGCGCGCCAGCAACTCGGTCATGATCCGGCGGGCCGCGCTCAGGCAGGCGTCGGCGAGAATGGTCGCATCGTGCTCGTTTGCGCCTTGGGCGATCACGCCCGTCAGCAACTCGTGACGACGCTGGGCAAGGTAGGCATCGCGCGCCCGGCTTGACGGCAGTCGCGCGGCGTAACTGGCTATTTCCGTGGCCCAGGCGACGATCTTGCGTGTCAGGTCTTCGGTCATTGCTGGTTGGCTGCTCGGGCACGCTCGGCACTCGAAGTTAGATGGAGGCGATCATTGGCCGAATTCAAGGGAGTGCCGGCGACCGAAAGCGGCGCCAGTCGCTCTCCGGACTGGCCGCGAGCAGATCGGCGATCCGACATGCGACCGGGGGTCCGGTTGCCCTCCTGGAGCGCGACTGCTTTACTCGAGCGGTGGGTTGACCTGGACGACGCAGCACCGCGTTGGTAGCGCGACCGGCAGGCCCGCAGCGCGACGCGCCGCAGGAAGCCGGGCAGCCGGCGAGCCGAGCTTCCCATCTTCATGGCCGAGGGGATCAAGCCGTGAGCAGCTCGCAGGCTATCGAGCTCGTGGTCGGGGGCCTGGCGATCGGCTGCATCTACAGCCTGATCGCGCTCGGCTTCACCATGATAATCCGCACGACCGGAGTTCTGCATTTCGCCCAAGGCGAGGTGGTCATGCTGGGCGCGATGTTCGGCGTGACCGCCCAGCGGATGCTGCCGCTGCCGTTCGTCTCGCTGCTCCTCGTCGGAATGATCTTCGGCGGACTGGCTGCCGTCGCCATGGAGATCGGCGTCTACCGGGTCCTGCGCCTGCGCCGCGTTCCCCTGTTGAACATCATCATTGCCACCATCGGCATGTCGATCCTGCTGCAGAACACCGGACAGCTCGTCTGGGGCTCCGAGCCGATCGCCTATCCCAAGCTGTTTGCGGCCGACGCCTATGTCATCGGCCCGGCCCGGGTGGCGCCGCAGCTCGTCTGGATCATCCTTCTCGGCATCGTGGTGATGGCGCTGTTGCAGCTCTTCCTCGCCCATACGCGGACCGGCCGGGCGATGCAGGCCGCCGCGCAGAACCCCGAGGTGGCGCAGCTGATGGGCATCAACCTCACCAGGATCACGGCCTACACCTACGGAATCGGCGGCGTGCTCGGTGGAGGGGCCGGAGTGTTGCTCGGATCGCTGTTCTATGCCTCGTTCAACATGGGGTTCCTGCCGGGGATCAAGGCGTTCGTCGCGGCGACGCTGGGCGGCCTCGGCAGCATCGGCGGCGCGATGGTCGGCGGAATCGTCTTCGGGTTGATCGAGACTTTCGCGGCCATCTCGATCTCCACATCCTACAAGGATGCGGTCGGCATGATCCTGCTCATTCTGATCCTGCTCGCCTGTCCCCAGGGTCTGGTCGGTCTCCTGCGGCGAGGGAGATAGCGAGCGTGCCGAAGCCGGGATTTTCCGCCGCCGCCGGTCGCTGGATCGCCTGGAGCCTGGTCCTGGCGCTCCTGCTCGTGCTTCCGTTCATCTATCCGCACAAATACGTCATTCACGTTCTCAGCCTGGCCATGATCTTCGCCATGGCGGCGAGCGGGCTGCAGCTCCTGCTCGGGTTCAGCGGCCTGTTGTCCATGGGACAGGCCGCCTTCCTGGGGATAGGCGCCTATACGTCGGCCATTCTCACCACCACCTGCAAGCTGCCGTTCGAGGTTGGATTTGCTTCGGCAGGGCTCGCCGGCGGCATCGCAAGCCTCGCCCTCGTGCCGATCACCCGCTTGCGCGGGGTCTATCTCGCGGTGGCAACGCTCGGGTTCACGATCATCGCCCACCTCGTCTTTCTCAACGAGGAATGGCTGACCGGCGGCTCGTTCGGAATGCTGAGCATCCCGTGGCCGAGCATCGGACCCTGGACTCTCGAGGGCGAGCGGCCGACCTATCTTCTCTGCCTGGCCTGCCTGGCCGTCACCCTGGTCGCGCTGCACCGGCTGGTTCCGAGCCGGTTCGGGCGCGCACTGCAGGCGATCATGCTGGACGAGGACGCAGCCCGGGCGAACGGCATCAACGTCACCTGGTACAAGAGCCAGGCATTCGTGGTCGCGGCGGTTATCACCGGCTTGGCCGGCTCGCTGTTCGCCCATCACGCGCAATATCTCAACCCCAACGACTTCACCTTCTGGAAATCGATAGAGATACTCCTCATGGTGGCGGTCGGCGGCATCGGCAGCTTCGTCGGCGCCGTCGTCGGCGCATTCGTCGTCACGCTGCTGCCCGAATACCTGCGTGCGCTCGACGAGTATCGCATGCTCATATTCGGCGGCATGCTGATCGTGTTCATGGGGGTCGGTCAGCGCGGGCTGGCCGGGCTCGCGTCCGCCGTTGCGCGGCGGCTGTTCCGGCTGCGCCTGCATGCCGATGCCGTGGTTCGCGGGGGAACCGAGGCCGACGCCGTGGCGGCGCGGAGCGGCCGATGACGGCGCTGCTCGAGCTTGACCGCCTGACCCGCCGGTTCGGCGGACTGGCCGCGGTCGAGTCGGTATCGATGAGTCTCGACAACGGTGAGATCCGTGGGCTGATCGGCCCCAATGGCGCCGGAAAGACCACCACGCTCAACCTCATCAGCGGCCTGATCTCACCCACGTCCGGGCGGATCGTGCTTGCCGGAGAGGATCTGACCGGCGGGCCGGCGCACCGGCTGGCAGCGCGCGGCGTGCGCCGCACGTTCCAGAACCTCAAGCTGTTCACCGGCCTGAGCGTCCTTCAGAATGTCATGATCGGCCTGCACACGAGTGGAGCGAGCGGTGTCCTTGACGCCATCCTCACCACCGGAAGACAACGGCGGGAGGAGATGACGATGCATCGGGAAAGCCTCGCCGCGCTGGCGACCGTCGGCCTCGCCGACCGGGCCGATCGGCTGGCTGCCTCGCTCGCCTATGGACACCGACGGCTTCTGGAGATAGCCCGCGCGATAGTCTCTCGTCCGAGGCTGCTCCTGCTCGACGAGCCCGCCGCCGGCCTCAATCACGCCGAAGCCGAAGCGCTGGTGGCGCTCATTCGGCGGATCAACGCGGCCGGCGTGACCGTCATCCTGGTCGAGCACCACATGGACGTGGTCATGGCCGCCTGCTCCCGCATCACCGTGCTCAATCACGGTCAGAAGCTCGCCGAAGGCGCTCCGAACGAGATCCGCGCCGACGAGAGGGTTATCGAGGCCTATCTCGGCCGGGCCGGCGTCGAGGACAGGATCGCCGCCTATGCTTGAGCTCGACCGCGTGAGCGTGAGCTACGGCGAGATCGCGGCGTTGCGCGAGGTATCGCTGACCGTCAACAAAGGCGAGATCGTCACCCTGATCGGCGGCAACGGCGCCGGCAAGACCACCGTGTTGAAGAGCATCTCCGGCCTTCTGTCGCCGAGCATGGGCGATATCCGCTTCGAGGGACGCTCGATACGGGGGCTGTCGCCGGACCGGATCGTTGCTCTCGGCATCGCCCAGGTGCCCGAGGGCCGGCAGGTATTTCCGCAGCTGTCGGTGGAGAACAATCTTCTGGTCGGGGCGTATCTCATTCGCGACCGGGCCGGCATGCGCGACACGCTCGACCGCGTCTACACAATGTTCCCGGTGCTCAAGGAGCGGCGGCGGCAGCTCGGCGAGACCCTTTCCGGCGGCGAGCAGCAGATGCTCGCGCTCGGCCGGGCGATCATGTCGCGGCCGCGGCTGATGCTGCTGGACGAACCTTCGCTGGGGCTCGCCCCCCGCGTGGTGGAGGAGGTGGCCAAGGCGATCATTGCCTTCCGCCGAGCAGGCATGACCATGCTGCTGGTCGAGCAGAATGCGCGTGTCGCCTTCGCCCTGTCCGAACGCGGCTACGTCCTCGAGACCGGGCGCGTCGTCCTGGCCGACGACTGCGCCAGCCTGAGACGAAACCCGAGAATCATGCAAAGCTATCTCGGCGGCAACTCGGCCGTCGAGGAGAGCCGCAGAGCACTGCACTGAAAGGACGAACCGGGGGCCGGCCAGGGCTCCCCGGTCGGAAAACGAGATTCGCAGGGAGGTGAACATGGCAAGACTTCATTATTGCGTCCGCCGATGGTCCGTTCTCGCCACCGCGGCATTGATCCTCGCTGGCGCCGGCGCCGGCACCGCGCGCGCGGAAATCAAGATCGGCGTCTTCGGCCCGATGACCGGCGACGCAGCTGGATACGGGCAGAGCCTGCGCGAGGCGGTGGATCTCGTCGTCAAGGAGAGGAACGCGGCGGGTGGGCTGCTCGGCCAGCAGATCACCGTCATCTATGGCGATGATGCCGGCAAGCCCGAGCAGGCGGTGAGCGTCGCCAAGCGACTGACGGCGAGCGACGAGGTGCTGATCATGCTGGGCAGCATCTCGAGCCCGGCGAGCCTCGCTGCCTCGCAGGTGGCGAAGGCCGCCGAGACGCCGCAGATCGTCATCTCCGGAACGGCGCAGAAGATCACCACCCAGGGAAACAAGTGGGTGTTCCGCTCGGCCATTCCCGACACGAAGTTCGCAGCCGATCTCGTCGACTTCATCAACGAGAAGTTCCCGGGCAAGAAGAAGGTCGGCTTCATCTATGTCAATGACGACTTCGGCAAGGGCGGTTTCGAAGGCTTCAAGGCGCGCGCCCAGGGCTACGGGATGCAGGTCGTGGCGGAGGAGCGCTATACCCGCGGCGATCTCGACTTCACGAGCCAGCTCAGCCGCATCAAGGCCTCCGGAGCCGATTTCATCGTCGACTGGTCGCGCTACGCGGAGGGCGCGCTCATCATCAAGCAGATCAAGCAGATGGGCATCGACATGCCGTATTTCGGCTCCGACGGGCAGGCGCATCCCAAGTTCCGCGAACTGGCGGGAGCGGCCGCCGACGGCGCCTATTACCCGACCCACTTCAGCGTCGCCGCGATCGCCGGCAACAAGGTTGCGGAGGACCTCACCGCCAAGATCCGTGCGGCATACAAGAAGGACCCGGATTACGTGCACGCCCAGGCCTATGACGCGATGACGGCGACCGCGATGGCGGTTCAGAAGGCCGGTACGCCCGACCGGGCCAAGGTGCGCGACGCGCTCGCGACGGTCGAATTCGACGGCGTGCGCGGGCATTTCAAGTTCGACGAGAAGGGCGATCCGACGCTGAAGGCGATCGTCGTCATCATCAAGAACGGACAGGAGGCGAACGCGCGCTGATGCCGGCGGCTGGTCGATGCCCCGATGCGGGGGCCAATCCGCGAGCCGGATTGAGTGCGCGGCGGCGCGCAAGATGGCGGACCAGCAACTGCCGCGCGTTCGGCGCGCGGCAGGTCCGTCTCCGTTGACAAGGAAGAGGCCGGGGAGAGTAGCAATGGCAGGCAAGATCAGTCTCGAGCGATTCGGCACGACCCCGCTCGTGCCCGTCCCGCGCGCCGTGCGCGCGGGCGATTATGTGTTCACCTCGTCGATCTATCCGGTGGACGGGGCCGGTCGCGTGGTCGGACTGGATGCGACAGCCGACGAGACCCGGCCATCGCTGATCGAGCTGCAGGCGAGACACTGCTTCCAGTCGCTGAAGCAGGCTCTTGCCGAGGCCGGCGCCTCGCTCGAGCGCGTCCTCAAGGCCGATGTGCACCTCGTGGATGCGGCCGATTTCCACGAGTTCAAGCTCGTCTGGAACGAGCATTTCCCCGCCGCGCCGCCGGCACGAACGACGGTCGAGATCGGCGATACGCTGCCCTTTCACGGTGCCCGCCTGAACATGGACGTCGTCGCGCTGGCCGCCGGCTCGCGCCTCGAGCGGCAGGTTCTGAGCGATCCGGCCGGCGCCGACCCCCTCGATGCCGAAGGTGCTTCACACGCGGTGCGAGCGGGCAATTTCGTCTTCTGCTCTGCCTTCACCGCGAGCGATTTCAAGACCGGCATTGCCGTCGGCAGGCGACCGGGCTTTCCCAATTACGGCAGCGATGCCGAGATGCAGGCGGAATACGTGTTCGAGCGGATGAACCGGGTGCTCAAGGGCGCGGGCACCTCGCTCGAGCAGGCAATCGAGTCGCAGCTCTACGAGCCTGACCTCCTCACCTTCCACGACGTGGACGGCGTCTGGAGCCGCTACATGCCGGTCCCGCCCTGCCGCAGCTCGATGGGCGTCAAAGGCCTGATCGTTCCCGGTGCCGCCTTCGCTCCCAACCTCACCGTGCTGATCCCCGACCAGGAGCATCGGAAGCAGGAATCCTTCGAGGGCATCAACTGGCACCCCGTCAAGGTGCGCAAGGTCAACTTCTCGCCGACGCTGAAGGCCGGGCAATGGCGGTTCTTCGCCGGCCAGGTGGCGAGCGCCGACTTCATGTCGCACCACCACTCGCCGCCGCAGCTGCCCCATCACTTTTCCAATATCGAGGTGCAGACCCGCTTCCTCATCGACATGCTCACCCGGCAGCTCCAGGCGAACGAGACGGACTGGGCACACTGCCACCATGCGCGGGTGTACCTCATCGAGCCGCGCCGGGATTACCGCGGCTTCATGCGGGTGTGGTGCGAGCATTTCCCCGATCCGGGAAAGGCGCCGGCGCTGGCCTTCGTGCCGAGCACCGGCATCATGTTCGACGGACCGCTGATCGAGATCGACCCGACCTGCGTCGCAAGCTAGGGGGAGACGGACGATGAAGATCGAAGTGATCAAATCGGCGGCGCCGCGGCCGCTGGCCAATTATTCGGAAGCGATGATGGCGGGGCCCTGGATCTTTGCGGCCGGCCAGCTCGCCAGCGATTTCAAGACCGGCGTTCCGGCCGAGGCGCGCAGGCATCCGAGCTTTCCTTTCTACGGCTCGGACATCAAGCTGCAGACGCGCTTCGTGCTGGAGAACCTCAAGCGAACGTTCGAGGCGGCCGGCAGCTCGCTCGACAACGTGTTCAAGGCGCAGGTGTTCCTGACCGATCTCGACGATTTCTTCGGCTTCGACGAGGTGTGGAAGGAATATTTCCCGGTGCCGCCCGCGCGCACCACCGTCGGCACGACCGGTCTCCTGGTCAGGGATACGCTCGTCGAGGTGGATCTGATCGGGTTCGCGCCGGGCCGGGGAATCGAGAAGCAGGTGATCAAGTCCGGGTCGCCGCGACCGCTCGCGCACTACAACGAGGCATTCCGGCTCGGCGACCTCGTCTTTGCCGCGGGGCAGATCGCCAGCGACTACAGGACCGGCGTCCCCGCCGAAGCCATGCGCGGGCCGGGCTTCCCCTATTACGGCTCCGACATCAAGCTGCAGACCCGCTATGTCCTCGGCAACCTGAAGAAGACGTTCGAGGCGGCCGGCAGCTCGCTCGACCATGTGTTCAAGGCACAGGTCTTCCTCACCGATCTCGACAACTTCAACGGTTTCGACGAGGTGTGGAAGGAGTTCTTCAAGGTGCCGCCCGCGCGCACCACCGTCGGCACGACCGGTCTCCTGGTCAAGGATACGCTGGTGGAGATCGACCTGATCGGGCACGTGCCGGGCCGGTCGACGAGGTGCGAGGCGGTCAGGTCGGATGCCCCGCAGCCGCTCGCCAACTACACCGAGGCGTTCAAGGTCGGCGGTCTCGTCTTCGCCGCCGGCCAGCTCGCCAGCGACTTCAAGACCGGGGTGGCCGCGCAGGCCCGCCGGCATCCGAGCTTCCCCTACTACGGCTCCGACATAAAGCTGCAGACGCGTTTCATCCTCGACAACCTCAGGAAGACGTTTGCCGCGGCGGGAAGCTCGCTCGACCGGGTGATCAAGGCGCAGGTTTTCCTCACCGACCTCCACAACTTCAACGGCTTCGACGAGGTGTGGAAGGAGTATTTCCCGGTCCCGCCGCCGCGCACGACCATCGGCACGACGGGCCTGCTGGTGAAGGATGCATTGGTCGAGATCGACCTCGTCGGCGTCGCGAGCGGTTGATCGTCTTGTCGTTTCCGCTCCCCGCTGCCGAGCTCGGGTCGCTTCGCATCGATGCCGGCCAATGGGCCCGGCTCGAGGCGACGATCGAGCGTCACATCGCCGCGAAGCGCTACCCCGGCGCGCAGATCGCGCTGGCCCGGAACGCCGCGCTCGGGCTGCAGCGGAGCTTCGGACAGAGGAGGATCGGCCACCCCGCCGTGCCGGTGGACGAGCGGACGCTCTTTCTCCTCTATTCGCAGACCAAGGTCCTCGTCGCCGCGGCCGTCTGGAGGCTCGTGGAAGCCGGCGAGCTTCGCTACGCCGACCGGGTCGCTGCCATCGTGCCGGGCTTCGCAGCGCACGGCAAAGGCGAGATCAGCATTTTTCAGGTCATGTCCCACCAGGCGGGGTTCCCCGACGCGGAGATCGGCGAGGAGGCGTGGGAGGATCACGAATTCCTGCGGCGGAGCGTGTGCGAGCTCCCGCTGCAGTGGCCGCCGGGATCGCGCTGCGACTACCATCCCGAAGCCGCGCACTGGGTGCTCGCGGTCGTCATCGAGGCAGTCACCGGACGCGACTATCGCGAGGTCGTGCGCAGGTCGGTGATCGGGCCGCTCGGATTGTCCGACGATCTGTTCATCGGCGTGCCAGACTCCGAGCACGCGCGTATCGCCGCGCTCTACGAGCCGGACGACGCGGGCGGACAACGGCTGCGGCCGCGGGAGGACCGGCCGGCGTTCTGGCGCGCCGGCGTGCCGGGGGGCGGCGGGTACGGCACCGCGCGCGGATTGGCTGCCTTCTACCAGATGATGCTGGGCGGCGGCACATTGAACGGGCGGCGGCTCCTCTCGCCGCGCACGATCGAGTACGTCACGCGAAACGTGACCGGGGACCGCATCGACGGATACATGGGAATGCCGATGCATCGCGGTCTCGGACCGCACCTGCGCGGGTTGACGCCGACGATCCGCGGTCTCGGCACGCTTGCCTCGCCGCGCACTTTCGGGCACGGCGGCGTGGGCACCTCGTATTCCTGGGCGGATCCGGATTCCGGTGTCGCGTTCGCCTATCTCAGCAACAGCCGGATACCCGACCCCTGGCACAGCGCCCGGCTCGACGTCATCTCCAATATCGTCCACGCCGCCATCGACTGATCGTCTGACCCACGGTCGTCGCCACCGGTATCATCGCGGCACGATTTTTTGCCAAATCCGTAGGATGCGCGGAGCCCCGCGTAGCGGGCGATACCCATCCAGGTCAAGCTGCGAGGCGGTCGCGATGGGTATCGCGCGCGCCAGCGCGCGCTCCACCCATCCTACAGGCTGCCACGCGGATCCCCCCCACCTGAGGCCGGCAGCAAAATCGCCTCATCTGAGAGAACGACGCCCATGGAAATCGCGAGCGCTGCGCTCGCGGCTCGCCGTCGCTATCGCGCCATCGTGGTCTCGACCAGCCGCGCCCAATACGACGCTCCGATCGGCAGGATCTCGTCGTTGAAGTCGTAGAGCGGATTGTGCAGGATGCGGCCGCCGTCCTCGGGTCCATTGCCGATGAAGATGTAGGCGCCGGGCTTCTTCTCCAGCATGAACGAGAAGTCCTCGGACGCCATGTTGGGCGGGTAGCCCGGATCGACCTTGCCGGTGCCGGCGATCTCCTCGGCCACGCCGATGACGAGCCTGGTGTGCTCGGGATCGGTGACGAGGGGCGGATAATTCTGCCAGTACCTGATCGCCACCCTGGCGCGATGCGCCCGGGCAATGCCTTCGACGATGCGCCGGAACCGCTCCTCGATCGAAGCGCGCACCTCCAGATCGAGGATGCGCGCGGTGCCGCGCAGCAGCGCGTGGTCGGGCACGGTGTTGAGTGCGCCCGTTCCGGCGCGAAATTCCGTGACGGTGAGGACGACGCTGGTGAGCGGGTTGAGCTCGCGGCTCACGATCGTCTGCAGACCCAGCACGATCTGTGATGCGACGACGATCGGATCTATTCCGAGCTCGGGAGTGGCGGCATGGGTGCCGATGCCGTCGACACGAACCTCGAACAGATCCATGGCGGTGAGGATCGCGCCGGTCCGCGTGCCGAACGCGCCGACCGGGATGCCCGGCATGTTGTGCATGCCGTAGACCGCCTCGACCGGAAACCTCTCGAACAGTCCCTCCTCGACCATGCGGCGCCCGCCGCCCGCGCCTTCCTCGGCCGGCTGGAAGATCAGGTGGATGGTGCCCGCGAAGTTGCGGGTCTCGGCGAGGTAGCGGGCGGCGCCGAGCAGCATGGTGGTGTGGCCGTCATGGCCGCAGCCGTGCATCTTGCCCCGCTGCTGCGAGCGGTGCGCGAATGTGTTCATCTCCTCCATGTCGAGCGCGTCCATGTCCGCACGCAGCCCGATCGCGCGCCCGTTGTCGGGCCTGGCGCCGCGCAAGGTGCCGACCACGCCGGTCTCCGCCAGGCCCCGATGCACCTCGTAGCCGAACTCGGCCAGTTTTCCCGCGACGAAATCCGATGTGCGGCGCTCCTCGAAGGCGGTCTCCGGATGCATGTGCAGGTCGCGCCGCCACGCTGTCAGCTCGTCGTGATAGTCGGCGATCCGGTTGATGACGGGCATCGGGCGTCTCCGGTTGATGTGCGGAAAGCACCGATTAAGGCACACGTCGGCGTCGCCGTGAAGCCGCGGTCGTTCGCGAGCCGGCCCGGCGCTCGACTTGAGCGCAGCCGTGATGCCGGGGCTTGTCGCGCGCCGGGGCCGACCCTAGCATGCGCGCTCAAGGACGACATGTCGCACCCGAGACGGCCTGCGCCTCCGCAGCGGAGCGGCAAGCCGCGCGGGTGGTGGGGGGAGAGGGAAAACCTGAATGGCAAATGCTTCGGCAAACGAGCGGTCGCGGAGAGCGGTCCTCGGCGGGATCGGCGGCGCTGCCGCGCTCGCCGGCACGGGCTTCCTTCGCATGAGCTTCGCCCAGGGCGTGCCGCGGGCCGGTCAGCCGCTGCCGCCGCTGTTGCTGGAATCCTATCCCGACCAGATGACGGTCGAAGCCGCGCGCGTCTATGCCCGCGAGCTCGCCGAGCTCGGCATTCAGACCGATCACAAGCCGGTCGCGTTCGGGCAGATTCTCGGCAAGGTCTATGGCCGCAAGGATCTGGTCAGCGCGATGATGGGTTTCGGATCGCCGGAGGAGCGGCTCGACCCGGATTTCTATCTGCGCGCCATCTACAGCACCGGGGGCGCCTTCAACGCACCGCACTACAGCAATCCGGACTTCGATCGTCTCGCCAAGGCGCAGCAGGAAGAGACCGATCCGCAGAAGCGGCAGCAGCTGGTCGATCAGGCGCAACGGCTGCTGGCGGAGGACCTGCCGTCCTGGCATGTCTGCTCGCGCGACGCGATCAACCCCGTCAACAAGAAGCTGTTCAAGCGCTTCAAGCCCTCCAGGGCACTCGGCCTGGAAGTGTACCACGTCGCTCCCTACCTCGAGCTCGAGCCCACCGGAAGCATCAAGGAGGTGAACGTCGCCACCACCTTCCGCATGAGCTCGGCGCATCCGTTCACCGAGCGCTCCGCCAACGGGCGCGGCTACCTGCGTTTCATCTACGACACGTTCCTGCGCTACGACGGTGAGTTGAACTTGAAGCCATGGGCCGCGGAATCCTTTTCGCTGCTCGATCCGGCCACCTACGAGCTCAAGCTGCGTTCCGGCATGAAGTGGCACGACGGCAAGCCGGTCACGATCGAGGATGCCAAGTTCACCTTCGATTATCTGCTGAAGTGGCAGCCGCCGTTCTGGGACTCGTTCATGTCGCCGGTGAAGTCGGCCGAGATCGTCGACGCCGCTACCCTGCGGGTCAACCTCAAGGCCCCGTCGGCGACCTTCGCCACGCTGAGCCTCGTGCAGATCGCGATCCTGCCGAAGCACGTCTGGGAGAACGTGCCGGAGAAGGCGGGCGTCAAGACCCCGATGGACTGGGACGCCCCCGGCAAGGGCGGGCTGATCGGCAGCGGGCCCTTCAGGTTCGTCGGCTTCCAGAAGGACGTCGACTGCTACATCCAGGCGAACAGGAGCCACTGGACCGGCGGGCCCAGGATCGACGGCATCCACTACATCCAGGCGAGCGGGATCGAGCAGCTGGTCGGCGGGATGGAGGCCGGCAACATCCATATCGTCGGCGACGGCCTCACCCTTCCCGACGGCAAGCGGCTGGCGCAGCGCGAGGAGATCGAGCTGCTGACGACGAATTCCGGCACCGTGGTGAGCTTCTGGATCGACAACGCAAAGCCGCCTTTCACCGACAAGGCGTTCCGGCACGCGATGTACTACGCCTTGCCGAAGAGGAAGATCATCGAGATCGCCCTCGGCGGCGCCGGCCAGCCGGCGCGGCGGTCGCCGATCCCGCCGGTGTTCGATTCGTGGATCCCCAAGGACCTGCCGGCCGACGAATACGACCTCGGCAAGGCGCGCAAGACCCTCGCCGAGGCCGGCTATGGATGGTCGGAAGGCAAGCTGGTCATGAAGTGACGCACAGGCCCAGAGCCGCTTCCGCCGACCTTTCCTAGCGGGCTTCGCCCGCACTGAATCAGACGGCATCCAGCGCGGCTCGCGCGTTCAACACATCGGGTCGCATCCCCATTCCCCCGGTCGCTGCCCCAGGAGGCGCTTCATATCCACCGTCTTGCGGACTTCCTCGATGTCTAGGCCCCGCTTGGTAGCGTAGATGATGATGCAATTTTGAACGAATTTCTGGCGCTTCCGCCAGTGCCAGCGGAACTTCATGCTCTGGGCCTGTGCCTTGCAGGTAGCGGTCGTCTTTTTCAGGGCCGCCCTTTCAGCTGCAGACATCTTCGCAGCCTCCGCACCGCTAACAAGCACCGTAGCGATAATGCCCGCGATTAAAGCTTTGACGAAATGGCACATGATAACCCTCCCTGCTTTCTTCTGGACTGTCCCATCATAACATCGCGCGCATCAGGTCCTCAAACTCTTGGAGGGTCCTTAGGATCGTGACCGGCGCCCTGACCAGCCGTCTTATGTCCCCTTCTTCCAGCTGCGGACATTGTGTCCGCCGATTGTAATCCGTTGGTCAGCACGTCCAACTCTGCTTAACGCCCGGGCTGCCGCTCCTCCCGCAGGGCACCGAACTGGAGAGAGCGGGTCGGTGTGCAAATGACCCTGACGACCTCGTCGGCGGCGAGATCCCGCGCAATCGAGGTATCCGCGAGGTAGGCCTGGCCATGCAGCATGCAGGTGATCGGGCTCGCGAATGTGGACGGCACCCGCAGCATGTGCACCGCGTTCTGTTGGGTGCAGGCCCCAGGATCGGAAAAGGACTTGAGCGAGCAAACCAGGATCAAGGCGGTCAGCATCGGCACGGCTCCATGGGCGAACAGGCAAGTTCCCGCTCGTTCCCTCGGGCCCCGCCGCTTTCAACGCGGCAGGGGAGCAAACGATCCAGGACAGTCGCAAGCAAGAACCGGACCAGCCCGGACTGGACGTCGACCGGGCACTTTACCCTGATTCGCGCCCTTGATCTTGGTCGTCGAATGGCCGTTTCATCGGCCGGGGCGACCCCGACCCGGAGCGCCGCGTTGACCCGCCTGCTGCTTGCCGCGACCATGCTGCTCGCGTGCATCTCGGATTCCACCCCTGCGGAGATCAGGATCGGCTACCTCCGCGGCGTCGCGCCCAGACCGACACTGTCGCTCGTTCAGACGCCGGCGGATAACGACGGGCTCGCCGGCGCGCTGCTGGGGATCGACGACGACAACACGACCGGCAAGTTCCTCGACCAGCAGTTCACGATCACCGATGTGCGACTGGCGAACGGCGAGGATGCCGCGGCGGCGGCCGCTGCCCTGGCGGACCGGGGCGTCTCGCTCGTGCTTGCCGATCTGTCGCCCGCGGCCCTGCTGAAGGCCGCCGACGCCGGGCGAAATCTCCTGCTCTTCAATGTCGGAGCCATCGACGACCGGCTGCGGGAGGAGGACTGCCGCGCGAACGTCGTCCACGCCGCTCCGACCCGTTCCATGCTGGCGGACGCCCTGGCTCAGTACCTCGTGTGGAAGCAATGGCGAAGATGGCTGCTGGTCGTCGGCTCCCATGCGGAGGATCAGCTTTACGGTGACGCGCTGCGACGGGCCGCCAAGCGCTTCGGGGCGAAGATTGTCCAGGAGAAGGTGTTCGAGGACACCGGCGGTGCGCGCCGGACCGACAGCGGCGTCGTGCAGATCCAGCGGCAGCTGCCGGTGTTCACGCAAGGGGCTCCCGCCTACGACGTGCTGGTGGCGGCGGACGAAAGCGAGGTCTTTGCCGCCTATCTGCCCTACCGGACCTGGGATCCGCGCCCGGTTGCCGGGTCGGCCGGGCTCGTTCCGACCAGCTGGGACCCCGCCCATGACCAGTGGGGGGCCGTGCAGCTGCAGGACCGGTTCATCAAGCGGTTCTCCCGGCGCATGAGCGCCCGTGATTTTCAGGCATGGACGGCGACGCGGATGATCGGCGAAAGCGCGGCTCGAACCCGCACGGCCGAGCCGAAAGCCGTCATCGATTTCCTCAAGGGACCCGACTTCGCCTTGGCC
Source organism: Xanthobacteraceae bacterium (assembly GCA_036406655.1). Taxonomy (GTDB): domain Bacteria; phylum Pseudomonadota; class Alphaproteobacteria; order Rhizobiales; family Xanthobacteraceae; genus VAZQ01. The sequence continues at coordinate 32,940 of DASXAP010000023.1, forward strand.
GCCTTCAAAGGCCAGCGGTTGACCCTGCGCGACTGGAATCTGCAGCTGCGCCAGCCCATACTTCTCAGCGACGGCAGAATGATCGTGTCGGTGTCACCGCAGGAAGGGTTCCTGCACCAGGTCTCGGAGCTGGATACGCTCGGCATCGACCGGCCGGAAAGCAGGTGCAGGCTCCAATGAGCGCCGAGGCTAGGATTCAGCCCTCGCCTGGAGCGGCGTCCTGCCGGGCATCGCGCCGCGCCACTGGGCTGACGCGCCTGCGCGGCTGGCTGCTCGGCGTCGGCTGCCTCGTCCAGCTCGCTTCACCGGCGACTGCCTTCACCGCCTATGTGTCCAATGAGAAGAGCAACACGATCAGCGTGATCGACACCGGCAAGCTCGCCGTTGTGGGCACGATCAAGGTCGGCCAGAGGCCGCGCGGAATTGATCTGACCAGGGACGGGAAGTTCGTGCTGGTCGCGGTCGGAGACGACGACACGATCCAGCTGATCGACACGGCCACGCATCAGGTGGGCGCGACGCTGCCCTCGGGGCCCGATCCCGAGCTGTTCGCCCAGGATCCGAGCGGCAAAATTCTCTACGTGGCCAACGAGAACGACAACACGGTGACGATCATCGACCTCGAGCGGCGCGCCCCCGTGGGCGAGGTGCAGGTCGGGGTCGAGCCGGAGGGGATGGGGCTGAGCCCGGACGGCAGGATTCTCGTCTGCACGTCGGAAACCACCAATATGGCGCATTTCATCGACACCGGGACGCGCCGGATCGTGGCCAACGTCCTCGTCGATGCCCGCCCGCGGTTCGCCGAGTTCAAGCACGACGGCTCGGAGGTGTGGGTCTCGTCCGAGATCGGGGGCACCGTGAGCGTCATCGACGCGGCGACGCGGCAGGTGAAGAAGAAGATCGCCTTCGAGATCCCGGGGCTGCGCAAGGAGGCGATCCAGGCGGTCGGGATCAACCTCACCCGCGACGGCAAGACCGGGTTCGTCGCGCTGGGTCCGGCCAATCGCATCGCGGTGATCAACGGCAGCTCGTATGCGGTCGAGAAATACCTTCTCGTCGGGCAGCGGGTCTGGCACATGGCCTTCACCCCGGACGAGAAGTATCTGCTGACGACCAACGGCGTCTCCAATGACGTTTCCGTCATCGACGTCGCCAGCCTCAAGGTGGTCAAGACGATCCAGGTCGGCGAGCTGCCCTGGGGCATTGCGATCTCGCGGCAGTGACCGCGGGAGCCGGGTGTCGGCAGTGCCGCGGGATGGCCTGATGCACCACATGAAGCGTCCCGAGCCGACGGCGATCGACATCGAGCGGGTGAGCCACAGCTATGGGCCGCGTCGGGCACTCGACGAGGTGACCTTCTCGCTTGCGCCGGCGACCTTTGCCGTTTTGCTCGGGCTCAACGGCGCGGGAAAGAGCACCTTGTTCTCGCTGATCGTGCGCCTCTATGCCGTCCAGCGGGGGCGGATCCGGGTTTTCGGCCACGATGTCGGTCATGCGTCGAGCGAAGCCTTGCGCAGGCTGGGGATCGTGTTCCAGCCGCGCACGCTCGATCTCGACCTCTCGGTGCTGCAGAATCTGACCTACCACGCGAGCTTGCACGGCATCGGCAAGCGCGAGGCCCGTGCCCGGGCCGAGGAGCTCCTTGCCCGCATCGCGCTCCTGGACCGGGCGAACGACAAGGTGCGCAACCTGTCCGGCGGCCAGATGCGACGGGTCGAGATTGCCCGGGCGCTTCTGCATCAGCCGCGTGTGCTGGTGCTCGACGAGCCGACCGTCGGGCTCGACATCAAATCGCGCGCCGATATCGTCGCTCACGTCCGCAGGCTGGTGGCAGAGCAGCAGGTCGCGGTCCTGTGGGCGACGCATCTCATCGACGAGGTTTCCGACGGAGACGACGTGATCGTTCTCCACCGCGGGCGGGTCCTGGCGCACGGCCCGCTTTCCGTCGTGCTTGCGGCGGCGGACGCCCGCGACATCCGCACTGCGTTCACGCGCCTCACGCAGACCGCCGATGTCCCGATGGAGGTGCCATGACCACTGCCGTCGTCGGCTATTCCGGGCCGGCCGGATTCGGCTTCGTGCAGCACGCGATCTGCCTCAAAGGCATCGTCTGGCGTGAGGGCCTGCGCTTTCTGCACCAGCGCGAGCGCTTCGTCGCCGCGCTGGTGCGGCCGCTCGTCTGGCTTTTCATCTTCGCCGCTGGATTTCGGCAGGTGCTCGGCGTCTCGATCATTCCCCCCTACGACACCTACGTGCTCTATGAAGTCTACATCGCGCCGGGGCTCATCCTGCTGATCCAGCTGTTCAACGGCATGCAGTCCTCGCTGTCGATGGTCTACGACCGGGAGATGGGAAACATGCGAACGCTGCTCGTGAGCCCGTTGCCGCGCTGGTTTCTCCTCTCGTCGAAGCTCATCGCCGGCATGGCGGTGTCGTTGCCGCAGGTCTATGCCTTTCTGGCCATCGCCTGGCTCTGGGACATCGAGGCGCCGCCCCTTGGATACCTCGCCGTCCTGCCTGCCCTGGTCCTCTCCGGCCTCATGCTCGGCGCCATGGGCATGCTGCTGTCGTCGGTCAGCAAGCAGCTCGAGAATTTCGCCGGGGCGATGAACTTCGTGATCTTTCCCATGTTCTTCGCTTCGTCCGCGCTCTATCCATTGTGGCGGGTCAGGGAGGGAAGCCCGGTGCTCTATTACATATGCCAGCTCAATCCGTTCACGCACGCCGTCGAGCTGGTTCGCTTTGCGCTCTATGGACAGATCAACTGGCTGGCGCTCGCGGTGGTTGGCGGATGCACCGCGCTCTTCATGGTCGGCGCGATCCTGGCCTACGATCCCGCGCGAGGCCTGCTGGGGCGGCGCGGCGAGCCGGGAGCCGGCGCATGAGACAGTTCGCTATCCTGCTCGCCCTCGCCATGGCGCTCCTGTCGGGCGGCAGCGCGCCTGCCGCCGATCGCCGCTTCCCCGATTGGCCGTGCAACCAGGTCAAGGTCCCCGAGCTCTCGGTCGCCGCGGTCTGGACGGGACCCTCGATCGAGGACGTGGGCAGCACGTGGGAGGAGGAGCCCGCGATCAGGGATCTGGTCGCGCGGCTGGCGGCGCGCCGCACCCCGCTCGACGCGGCAAGAAAGGCGATCGCGGATTTCATCGTCGGCGCGCACGCCGAGCGGCAGAAGAAAGCGAAGCTCGTTTTCGCTGGACTTTTCACCACCCTCGGCAATGAGCGCGGCCAGGTGATGCAGGACATCGAGCGCTACGCCCGCAGGCAGAGGGAATTCGCCGAGCAGGTCCGATCGATGGTTTCGCAGCTGCATGAGCTGCAGGACAAGGGCGAGCACGAGCAGGCCCGTATCGACGAGCTGGGAAGCAAGATCGAGTGGGCGACGCGAATTTTCGAGGAAAGGCGCAAGACCATCGGTTTCGTCTGCGAGGTGCCGGTGCGCATCGAGCAGCGCCTGTTCGCACTGGCCCGTGATATCCAGGAGGCGATGGAGTGATCAGGGCGGGGGGCCGCGCGGTCACCCTGACCTGCTCGCCGGCTCATCCATCAGCGCGTTCGCGCGGAAATCGTGCCCCGCGCATGTGATCACTTCGGGAGTGTCGCCTCGGTGATCAGGCGATCGTTGTCGTCGAGCAGCGGGACGCCGAAGCTCAGCAGCAGCTCGCCGATCGCCCGCTCATTGTCGTGGATGAGGCGATTGAGCAGGCGCTTCCATTCCTGATCGGTGTGGCGCACGCCCATGCCGATGCGATAGGCGAGGCGCGGGCCGGCTGTCTCCTTGAGCAATGGCATGACCGTCACCGGTGCGTCGGCCTTGCGGGCATAGTAGCCCGCCATCGGGCCCCAGAGCACGCCCGCATCGATCTCATCGGCGGCGAGATCGTGCATCATGGCGGCGGCGGAGGAGTCGACGCGCGTGTCGATCACCAGCGGGTACGACTTCGCGCGCGGCATGAGCCCGTCGGCCACGACGTAGTCCACGGGCGGAGTTCGAGCGATGACGCCGATCCGCTTGTCCTTCAGACGGGGATCGGCCAGCGTCTCGACCCCCTGCAATCCGTGGTCCTGCTTGTAGAGGAGGGCGTAGGCCGAGCGGTAATAGGGATTGGTGACCTGAACCAGCTCGTCACCCTGCGGCGCGCTCATGATCAGGTCGCATTTGTGCGCGGCGAGCGTATTGCGCACAAATCCCGGGGCCTGCGGATACCAGGCGTAGGCGAGACCCTTGCCCAGCCGGGCGGCGAGCAGCTCGGCGAGCTTGTTCTCGAAACCCTCGCCCTTCTCGGTCGAGAACGGCAGGTTGTTCGGATCAGCGCAGACCCTGAGCACCTTGGGGTCGATGAGCTCGAGCGTCAGTCCCTGATCTTCAGGGGCCGCGGCTATTGCCGCCGGCATCAGCAAGGTGGCCGCCGCTGCCCCCAGCACGCACCAGATCAATCGCCGCATCGGCTCTCCGGGATGTCGCAGAGGTTGAAGGAGGGGATCGCGTTCATGCTTGAGGCGGATCAGACCGCAACGATGCACCGCCGTGCCGCCGGGAGCAATCTCAGCTCGGGCCCAGACAGCTGTCCTCGGCCTGCTTTGCACCCTGCGGCTTGTCCTCGTGCTTGGCGGGCCTTCCGCGCGGAATGGCACCATTGGCGCGAGCACGCAGATAGATGAAGATGTCCTCCAGGTAGCACATCACGTTCCGATTGGTGCCGAGCGCCGGCATCACATTCTCTTGCGCGGTGTTGACGTTCTGCCGGCCGTTGACCACGACACTGGCGAAGTCGGAATAGCTCATGGTCTTCAAGGAGTTGCTGAGGGCGGGGGCGTAGCTCGATCCCTCCCCATCGGGGCCGTGGCAGACGTGGCAATCCGAGTGATAGCGGCGGAAACCCGAATAGGTGTACCAGTCCACCGTCCCGTCGCTCTGCACCTTGTAGGTCGGGTCGCCGTCCTTGTCGTAGTACTTTCCGTCCTCATTCTTGACCGCGGTCGGGTCGCCTGATCCGTCGGCGCAGGCAAGCCCCGCGGTCAGCGCGGCCATTGCCGGCCCGAGAATCAAAGCCACAACGACACGTCTCACGCGGTATCCCTTCCCGGGGCGGCGGTTTGCCGGACAAGTCCGGACGGGTGCAGCAGGTTCCAGCCATGTAACAATCCCCGACCCCGGGCGGGAGCCCGAGATCGGGGAAGCGGCAACGTACCAAGCCTGAGCGAGCGGAAAGCCCGGCGGTCTCAGGGCAGCGTAAACACCGTCAGCTGGCCGCCCAGGGACGTGTAGTCCTTGAGCGCGGCATAGCCGCCGACTGCGCCGAGCCCGGCCTGCGGATCGGTCAGGCCCGCGGCCAGCCCGATGCCGGCCCAGCCGCCGACGCCGGACAGCACTGCGATGTACTGCTTGCCGCCGTGCTCGTAGGTGGTGACGTTTCCGATGATGCCGGAGGGCGTCTTGAACTTGAACAGCTCCTTGCCCGACTTGGCATCCACGGCCTTGAGGTAGCCTTCGAGCGTCCCGTAGAACACCACGCCGCCCGCGGTGGAAAGCGCGCCGGACCAGACCGAGAAGCGCTCAGGCAGCGACCAGACGATCTTGCCGGTCTTGGCGTCCCAGGCAATGAAATTGCCCATGTGGCTGTCGCCGGCAGGCGGATACATCGACAGGGTCGCTCCGACATAGAGCTGGCCCGCCGTGTAGCTTACCCGGAACGGCTCGTAATCCATGCAGACGTGGTTGGTCGGCACGTAGAACAGGCCGGTCTCCGGCGAATAGGCCGCCGGCTGCTCGTCCTTGGTGCCGAGCGCGGCCGGGCAGATGCCCTTGGTGTTGTGGTCCTCGCCCTGGTGCTCCGTCGAATACTGGGGAAGGACCTGCGGACGGCCATAGGTCGGAGAGTTCTTGTCCATGTCGACCTTGGTCGCCCAGTTCACCTTCGGATCGTACTTCTCGGCCACCAGCAGCTCGCCATTGGCCCGGTCGAGAGTGTAGGCGAAGCCGTTGCGGTCGAAGTGCACGAGCGTCTTGCGGGTCGTGCCGCCGATGCTCTGGTCGGCGAGGATCATCTCGTTGACGCCGTCGAAGTCCCATTCGTCGTGCGGCGTCATCTGATAGACCCACTTGGCCATTCCGGTGTCCGGATCGCGCGCCCAGATGGTCATCGACCACCTGTTGTCGCCGGGGCGCTGCTTCGGATTCCAGGTCGAGGGATTGCCTGAGCCGTAATAAAGGAGGTTCAGCTGCGGATCATAGGAGATCCAGCCCCAGGTGCAGCCGCCGCCGATCTTCCATTGATCGCCTTGCCAGGTCTTCAGGCTCGAGTCCTTGCCGATCGGCTTGCCGAGCTGCGTCGTCTTCTCCGGGTCGACCAGCATCTCGTTGTCGGGCCCCTGCGAATTGCCCTTCCACGCCAGCTTGCCGGTCTTGAGATCGTAAGCCGTCATCCGGCAATTGACGCCGTACTCGCCGCCCGAGATGCCGACCAGAACCTTGTCCTTGATCACCATCGGCGCCGAGGTGCCGGTCTCGCCCTTCGCCGGGTCGCCGTTCTTGGCCTGCCAGACCACCTTGCCGGTCTTGGCGTCGAGCGCCACCAGCGTGGTATCGGCCTGATGCAGGAAGATCTTGCCGTCGGCATAGGCCAGCCCGCGATTGACGGTATCGCAGCACATGACCGGAATGACGTTCGGATCCTGCTTGGGCTCGTACTTCCACAGGATCTTGCCGTCGTTGTCGAGGTCGAGCGCGAAGACCGGGTTGGGGAACGGCCCGTGCACATACATGACGTTGCCGATTATCAGCGGCCCGCCTTCATGGCCGCGCAGGACGCCGGTCGAGAACGTCCACGCCACCTTCATCGTGCCGACGTTCTGGGCATTGATCTGCTTGAGCTGCGAGTGGCGCTGGTTGGCGTAGTCGCCTGTCGGCATCACCCAGTCCTTCGGGTTCTGCGACATCTTTATCAGCTCGTCGTTGGCCTGAACGGGGACCGCTGCAAGCAGTGCCGCGGTACCCAAGCAGGTCGTGAGCAAGAGTCTGCGCATCGAAACCTCCCTGCGACATTGGCGCGGGCGACCGACCCTGGCACGCTGCGCCACGGCCGGCACCCGTTCGATGGGAAGAGCTTTCGGCAGCCTGTCACAGCGCAACAGGGCGCAAGCACGAGCCTTGTTGCAATTGCGCCCTGCCGAGCTTACGAGCGACGTCAGATTCCCATCGAGCTGACGTTCTTTATCCGGAAGCAGGCAAAAGCCTATTCCCGCACAGGAACGACTGCAACTGAAAACATGTCTCCGGTCTGCATGTCAGCCGAGCGAGCAGGACGAACGATCCTCGACGCTGCAGCATCGCAGCGGCAAAGCGCGGATTTCAGTCGGAGCTCTCGGCTGCGGCAGAAAGTTGCGCCTTGCAACGATTCGCCATCCGGACATTCATGCCGGCGCGCAGCCGCTCGAGCCCGCGACTGCCGCGCAGGTGACCGGGAACGGCAGCCGCGGCACGGCGGCTTTTTCAAAAGCAGCGTACCTCGGCTTCCGCCTGGGCGCGTCTGAGGTCATTGGTCGCAGCACGGGCCTGCTCGGTCGAGCGGAACAGGCTACCAAAGGGCCCGGGCACCTGCGACAGGCTCAACACCGTTTCTGCCTCGACATAGCGATCATAGGGGATGATCGAGGCGATGATGTCGATCGAGCAGGAGCACTGCTCGAGAACGTGCCGCGTCTCGCCGTTGCTCTTCATGCAGGCAAAGACGTAGTCGGCACGCGCTGCGGTAGGATAGTCGTTGAGCTCGGCGCCGGCGAGCGGGCTTGCCGCCAACGCCGCAACCAGTGCCAGAGCATATTGTCCTGCCTGCCGCATCGGAGCCATGATGGGTCCTCGGTTGATCGATGCCCGCAGGCGCTCATGATATTCGCCGGATCGGCCGGCTCAAGCACCACGCGGGCGGACCGGCCAGCGGGCCAAGGTATGCAGGAATGGCGCTGTTGAACGACGCTCGTCCCGAGCCGCCGCTGCGGGCAATGCGCCGCCGCGCCGCGCGCGGGCCGGGCAGGTGGACCGGCCGAGGCGTCCAGGCGTTCCTTGCTGCAGGGCTCATCCTGGCGCTCGAGCCCGTGGCACCGGCGGCGGCCCAGGACATGATGCAGCACGTCGACCTCGCCTCGCCGGAGATGACATCGGCGGAGATGACGCGGAGCGACGTCGAGGCCGCCATTGCTGCTGCGGCGCCGCGCGGTCCGGTCGATCTCACCGGCCGCAGGCTGTCCGGGCTCGACCTGTCCGGGCTCGATCTCAGC
>DASXAP010000024.1:0-22031 GCA_036406655.1 Xanthobacteraceae bacterium
CGTAAGGAAAGAGAGCGGTATGCGCAGGAAACTTAAGCCCATTCCCACCTTTCGCGACGAGGCGGAAGAGCGTCGTTTCTGGGAAACACACGATTCGTCGGCTTACATCGATTGGAGCAAGGCGAAACGTGCCCGGTTTCCCAACTTGAAGCCGACTACCGCATCGATCTCGCTACGTCTGCCCGTCTCGCTGCTGGAACGCATCAAGGCTGCAGCCAACAAGCGGGACATGCCCTATCAGTCGCTGATAAAGGCTTGGCTCGCCGAGAAGATTGACGCGAACTGATTGGGCGCTCTCCGGACCTTCCGAGCCCGCCGGCCCCGGCAGGGCGATCTGGCCTCCTGCAAGATCGCGTCACTTTCTGAGCGCGCCGCGGAGGATTTTGCGCGCCGGCTCCGAGCCGTCGAGCTGGCGCGTGCTGCGATGCTTGAATTTCCACCCCGCGGGCGTGCGCACGAGCTCCCAGCGGTTGGCGGTCATGCGGTGCACGCGAAAGCCCCTGCTGCTGCCGTGGTTGGGCACCTCGACCGGATCGCCCTGCATCTGCGGCACAAGGATCTGCAGATACGACGTGACCACCGCGCTGTCGCCGTCGATCGCGACATGCGGCAGCCCGGTGAAATGCGCAAGCCCGCCGGCGATCGCCGCCTGATGCGCGGCGCTCAGCACCTGCCCCGCCAGCGCGTCGCGGCCGCGCGGGCTCGACAGATTCTCGCCGCGGTCGAACACGCCGTCCTCGACCCAGCAGGCGGCGATATGCTCGGCTCCGCCGGTGTCGGCACTGGGCGGATGGCTGGCGATCAGGTTGTAGATTTCCAGCCGATCCTCAATGGCGCGGATACGGTCTTCCAGGCTGCGCGCGGCCGACGCGGTCATGGGTCTCTCCAATGATTGCTTAGACTTGTGCAGTTGTGACGGTTGCGACGGGGGAAGTGCGACGGCGGCATGCCGATCATGCCGAGCCCCACACCTCGCGCGCGGTCTCGACGACGAGGCGGAGCTTGGCCGTCTCGGCGGCGATGTCCATGGTGTTGCCGCCGATCCCGCTGGAGAAGCCGCATTGCGGGCTCAGCGCGAGCTGCTCGATCGGCGCATGCCTCGTGGCCGCATCGATGCGGCGCTTGAGATCGTCCTTGAATTCGAGCGCGCCGCTCTTGGTGGTGATGAGCCCGAGCACCGCGACCTTGCCCTTGGGCAGGAAGCGCAGCGGCTCGAAGCCGCCGGCGCGCGCGCTGTCGTACTCGAGAAAATAGCCGTCGACGCCGATCTCGTTGAACAGCAGCTCGGCGATCGGCTCGTATCCGCCTTCCGCGACCCAGGCGCCGGCGAAGTTGCCGCGGCAAAGATGCATGCACACCGTCATGTCCTCCGGTCGCTCCCTGATCGTGGCGTTGAGCAGCCCGGCATAGGCCTGCGGCAGCCGGTCCGGATCCTCGCCGATGCCGGCGACCTGCCGGCGCAGCTCGGGATCGCACAGATAGGCGAGGTTCACCTCGTCGAGCTGCAGGTAGCGGCAGCCGGCGCGGGCGAGGTCGGCGATCTCCTCGCGGTAGAGGCGGGCGAGATCGTCGTAGAACGCCGCGATATCGGGATAGGCCTTCACGTCGATTGCCGCCCGGCCGCCGCGGAAATGCAGCACGGTCGGGGAGGGGAGCGTGATCTTCGGCAAGGCACGGGCGATCGAGACCAGGAATCTGAAATCGTCGACGAAGATGCCGCCGCCCGGCCGGCCGAGCCTGCCGGCGACCTGCATTGCCGGCGGGCTGTGGCCGCGCTCGCCCTCGGCGCCGTGGAAGCGCACCTCGAGCTTCGAGGGGACCGTCCGCACGTTGTCGAGCCTGAGCACGAAGTCGCGATGCCAGGAATGGCGGTTGTACTCTCCGTCGGTGACAAGCCCGAATCCCAGCTCCTCCTGCATGCGCACGACGTCGCGGATGGCGTCCTGCTGAATGCGCCGCAGCTTTTCCGCGCCGATCTCCTTGCGCTCGGCGCGTTCGCGCGCCTTGATGAGGTGGTCGGGCCGGATCAGGCTGCCGACGTGCTCGGCGCGGAACGGCGGCTTATTTCTTGGCATGCTCGTCGTCACGCGGCAAAGGATAGCACGGCCGGCCGGCCGCGCTTACCATGCCGAGGGTCGATCATGGCGCGTCGGGCAACAAGCAATAGCGGAGCCGTGCAATGAAAGCCGGCGTTGCGAGTGAGAACGGGCTCGTCATCCGCGACATTCCCGAGCCGCGGCCCAAGCCCACCGAGGTGCTGGTGAAGGTCAGGGCGGCTTCGCTCAACCGCGCCGACCTCACCACCGCGCGCGGGCTGCCGCATGGCGGCCATGCCGGGATCGGTGCGGCGGTGGGCCTCGAATGGGCCGGCGAGGTGGTCGAGACCGGCGCCGAGGCCGAGGGCGGGTTCAAGCCGGGCGACCGCGTGATGTGCTCGGGCAGCGGCGGCTACGCCGAGTATGCGGTCACCGACTGGGGACGCGTCCTTCCCATGCCGGCTCCCATGAGCTTCGAGCAGGCCTCGACCCTGCCGGTCGCACTCAGCACGCTGCACAATGCCCTTATCACCGCCGGCCGGCTCAGGCCGGGGGAAAGCGTGCTGATCCAGGGCGCGAGCTCCGGGGTCGGCTTGATGGGGCTGCAGATCGCGAGACTCGTGGGCGCGGGCATCGTGATCGGCTCCTCGACCAATGACGCGCGCCGCGCGCGGCTGAACGAGTTTGGCGCCGATCTCGCCATCGACACCCGCGACGCGGCCTGGCCCGAGGCGGTGCTCGAGGCGACGCGCGGCCGCGGCGTCGATCTCGTGGTCGACATGCTGTCGGGGCCGCTCGTCTCGCAGACGATGCGGGCGACCGCGCTGCTCGGCCGCATCGTCAATGTCGGCCGCCTCGCCGGCACCAGGGCCGAATTCGACTTCGACCTGCACGCGCTGCGGCGGATCGACTATATCGGCGTGACCTTCCGCACCCGCACCATCGACGAGGTGCGCGAGATCGGCCGGCGGATGCGCGCGGATCTCTGGCAGGCGGTGAGCGCGGGCAGGCTGTCGCTGCCGATCGACCGCCGCTTTCCGCTCGATGCGGCGGCGGAAGCGCAGCGGCACATGCGCGAGAACCGGCATTTCGGCAAGATCGTGCTGACGGTTTGAGGGAGGGGCGGACATGTCGCGCAAGCTCGAGCTCAGCTTCGCCTGCGGCGATTACGAGATCATGCGGGCGTTGAAGGAAGGGCAGGTCAGCCCGGAAGGGATCGAGCTCAACGTGCTCACCGACATGGCGCCCTCGCCGCGGCACTGGCGGTTCCTGCGCGGCCGCGAGTTCGACGTCGCCGAGGTGTCGGCTTCGGGCTACATCGCCGCCCGCGCCCGCGGACTGCCGTTCTGCGCCATTCCGGTGTTTCCCCACCGCCGGTTTCGCCACGGCTTCATCTTCGTCAACACGGCGAAGCGGATCGCCAAGCCCGCCGACCTCGTCGGCCGCACCGTCGGCACCAAGGGATTCCTGTTCACCGCCGGAGTGTGGATGCGCGGCATCCTCGAGCACGACCATGGGGTGCCGCACAAGTCGATCCGCTGGCTGAGCGAGCTCGACGAGGACGTCGACTTCACCCCGCCTGCGGGCCTCGACATCGCGCAGCTCGCCGAGGACAGCTCGCTCGAGGACATGCTGGTCGCGGGCGAGATCGACGCGCTCCTTTCGCCCGACCTGATCCGCCCGCTCGTCGCCGGGGACGCGCGGGTGGGCAGGCTGTTTACCGATTACAAGCAGGAGGAGATGGCTTTCTACAGGCGGACCGGCATATTCCCGATCATGCATGTGGTCGCCATCAGGCAGGAGATCGTCGAGCGCCACCCCTGGGTCGCCATCAACATGTACAAGGCGTTCGAGGCGGCGAAGGCACTGGCGATGGAGCGGATGCAGAACCCGCGCATCGTGCCGCTCGCCTGGTATCGGGAGGCGTGGGAGGAGCAGGAGGCGATCCTGGGAAAGGATCCGTGGGAGTACGGATTGACCGAGGCCAACCGCAGGAACCTGGAGCGGCTGGTGAGCTATTCGCACGAGCAGGGCGCGATCGAGCGGCCGCTCGCGCTCGACGAGCTGTTCCTCGACGTGTCGGAAGGCCGCAGGCGCGACGAGTTCCGCATCTGATCGAGGCTCGAGCGCGCCCGAAGGCGGGCAGGCGGCGCAAGACCTCCGTCGCGCTCCCTATCGCACGGTCGGCCTGCCTGCCGCCGCGATGCCCGCCCAGCGCATGCGCGATGCGCAGCGCAACGTCCTCCCGCCAGGGCGCGGCGATGATCTGCACGCCGATCGGCAGCGGCTCGAGCGCGACCGGGACCGTCACCACCGGCAGGCCGATGAACGAGATCGGCTGGGTGTGGATGCCGAGATTGGCGCGTACCGGCATCTCGACGCCGTCGAGCACGAATGTCTCCTGGCCGATCGCAGGTGCCGTGCACGGGGTCGCCGGCGCGAGCACCGCGTCGACGTCCTCGAACAGCGCGAGCAGGCGCTGGCGGTACCAGCGGCGGAATTTCTGCGCCTTGGCGACCAGCGCGGCGGGGATCATCGCCCCCGCGATCAGCCGGTCGCGCACCGCCGGATCGAAATCGCGCGTGCGCCGGCGCAGCCGCTCGAGATGCAGTGCCGCGCCTTCGCTCGCGGTGATCACATAGGCGGCGGCGCGGGCGCGGGCGGCTTCGGGTATCTCGATCTCGACGCCGGTGCCGAGCGCCGCGGCGACGCGCGCGACGGCCGTCCGCGCCTCGGCGGAGGTTCCGGCGCGGAAGTAGCCGCCCGCCACCGCGATGCGCAGGCCGTCGCTGCCGCGCTCGAGAAGCGGGGCGACCGGCTGCGCCGGGCGGTCCACGCAGACCGGATCCTCGGCGTCGTGTCCCTGCATGGCGTCGTAGGCGAGCGCGAGGTCGCGTGCGCTGCGCCCGATCGGCCCGACGTGATCGAGGCTCGCCACGAAGGGAAACGTGCCGGCGCGCGACAGCCGGCCGTAGGTCGGCTTGAGCCCGAACACCCCGCAGAGCGAGGCGGGCACCCGGATCGAGCCGTTGGTATCGGAGCCGAGCGCGAGCGGGACGAGGCCGCCCGCCACCGCCGCCCCCGAGCCGCTCGACGAGCCGCCGGTCATGCGGCTCGGATCGTGCGGGTTGCGCACCGGACCGTCGTGCGCGTTCTCGCCGGTGAAGTCGTAGGCGTACTCGCCCATGTTGAGCGCGCCGACGAGCACGGCGCCTTGCGCCTCGAGCCGGCCGACGACGGTCGCGTCGCGGACGGCAGGCGCCCGCTCGCGGTTGATCTTCGAGCCGGCAAGGGTCGGCAGACCGCCGACGTCGAACAGGTTCTTGACCGCGAATGGCACCCCGGCCAGCGGGCCCACGGCTTCGCCCCTCGCGCGCCACGCATCGAGTGCGCAGGCGGTCTGCCGCGCGCGCCGCTCCAGCACCGCGGTGAAGCAATTGAGCACGCGGTCGCGCTCGGCGATGCGGGCGAGCGCCGCATCGACCACGGCGGCGGCGCTGGTACGGCCGCCGCGCACGGCGGCGGCTATCTCGCCCGCCTGCGCCCAGTCCATCTCAGGCCACGAAGACGGGCGCCGGCTCGGCCTCGTCCGGCAGGGGAAATTCCGCGAACGCGGCGGCGTGGCGCAGGATCACCGCGAGATTGAGCTTGATCGCCTCCCGCCAGGCGGGCTCGATGGCAAGCGCGAGCGCGCGCCCGGCGGCATCGATGAAATCGCCGAGCGTGTCGGACGGTGCCGCGCCGCCCTGTGCGAACGCTGCGCGCCGTGCCGCGGGCGAGCGCGACGCCCTGCGCTTGCGCGCGCCGGCAGCTTTCGCTTTCGGTCGCCTGCGCTTTGCGGCCATTCGCCTCCTCCCCCGCGCCGCGCCCCTAGCGGCGCCCGCGCGCCGCCGTGCCGCGCCATTCCATGGCCGCGCCATAGCCGGCAATGGCGGCGAGCGCCGCCGAGATGAGCGCGTTGTAGCCGGCGAGCGACAGGCCGAGAAACCGCCAGGCCGCCTCGTCGCAGCGCACCACGTTGATCGACTTGAGCTTGTCGAGGAGGGCGCCGCCGATCGCCTCGAGCTCGCCCGAGCAGTCCTGCGGGCCCGCCCACCACTTCCATTCGATGCCGGCGTGATAGACGCCGAGCCCGGCGTTCCAGGCCATGAGCAGCGCGATGGCGACGAGCCCGCCGATCAGCACCTTGCGCGAGGAGCCGGCGGCGTCGCCGAGCACGACCATCAGCGCGAGCGGGATCGCGAAGTAGTAGGGGTAGCGCTGCTCGAGGCAGAGCGGGCACGGCTTGAGCCCGAGCCCGTACTGGAAGAACCAGGCACCGAGGATCGCCGCGCCGCCGAGGATGGCGACCGCCATCGCCGCGGCGGCGAGCGGGCGCGAGCGGATCGTGTCGACGGCGAGCTCGGACATGGTGATCCTTCGTCTCCATATAAGGCCGGGAGTGCGGCAATGGTAAGGGCCTTGATACGGGCCTTGGCATGGGCGTTGACCCTCGGTGCTCGCCCACTATGATCGCCGCCTGCGGCCCCTGTGGCGGAAGTGGTAGACGCGCCTGACTCAAAATCAGGTGGGCTTACACCCGTGCTGGTTCGAGTCCGGCCAGGGGCACCAAGGGGACACCGGCGCGTCGGCCATGCGCGCGTCGGGCGCTACCAGCGTCGGTTCTAGCCACATATCCAGAATTGGTACATGACGTCTCGTTCACCGCAGTGAACGGAATTCGGTCACGACCGGGAGGTGTGGACATTGCGCGGCGTATCGCGCAGTGATGCATGAATTGACGTAAGCGCAGCAAGATGTGAGCGGCGCCAGCCGAATGCCGGCAACTGAGAGCCGTCACTGATGCCCCCACCGGCTCCATGGCGCGAGGAGGGAGTCACCGTCAAGTCATTGCTTTGTGAACGGGATATTGCTATACATGTATAGCAAACTGGAGGCTCCAAGATGCTCGCCCTTCGTCTGCCGCCCGAGATCGAGCAGCGGCTCGACGCGCTTGCCAAGAAAACCGGCCGAAGCAAGAGCTATTACGCACGCGAGGCGATCTTGCGTCAGATCGAGGACATTGAGGATTATTATTTGGCGCGGCGGCGTCTTGCGCGCGGCGGACCACGCGTGACACTCGAAAGCCTGGAGCGACAGCTCAGGAGACGCGTGAAGCGCTGATGACCGCGCCGGCCTGGCGGGTCGAGTTTCATCGCGCCGCTGTCCGTGATGTGCGCAAGCTGGGTGCCGACGGCGAAAGCCGCGTGTTGCGCTATTTGCGTGAGCGCATCGCCGGCAGCGAGGATCCACGCCGCTTCGGCCATGCGCTGAGTGGCGATCGCAAGGGGCTCTGGCGCTACCGCGTCGGCGATTACCGAATCGTTGCCGCCATTGAAGACGACCGGTTTGTGGTACTGGTGGTGGGGGTCGGCCACCGCCGGGAGGTCTATCGCTAGGATGGTCCCGCACCGGTCAGTCCGCTGCTGGCACATCGCGTCAGACCGCTGCGGCGTAGCGACTGGAGCCGACGGGACATGCAAAGGCTGTAGGCGCGACCCACGGCACCCAAAGGGCTTTCGCATTCACTAGCTAGCTGGGACAGCGCGCGATCGGTGCCTAGTCCCTCGGCGGAAAACCTCTCGAGGCCGTCAGGTGGGTAGCGAATCAGAATCCTGATTATGATGGCTCGCATGAAGAAGCGAGACTCAGGACCAATCGGCGCCGACGGGTGAAAGCCGGTTTGATCCTGGGGCGCGGCCGATTTGCCAAGATCAGCGCCGGTTAGCTGGCGGTGGACGAGTCCGCCAGTCTGCGGGCTTAGCGACTCGGGTCCGCGTCCGAACGCGAGCAAGGGTGCTGATCGCCCGATTGGGCGTGCACTCATGAGCCGCGCTTGTCCATCTCCGCTGGGAAGGACTGGTCGAGCTCGACGGCATGCGTAAGAGGCGAGCTTCGTTACTACATGGGCCAGCACGGTTGCTGCGATTCGGACCTCGATTGCGGCTTCAATTGCCGCAAGAGCCGATCTCGCAGGGCGTGGCCTACCTGGCTCGGCAAGGACATTATCCGAGGCGCTATCGTCTTGATCTCGAGGGAGATGCTGCGTGGCGGAGTGTCTACGGTGTAAACGGCGGCAACATCGAACTCACGTGCCGGATTGGGCCACGGGATCGGCAAGGAGACCAACACGACAAATCCTTCAATGAAAGGGTCGTTGTTGGGTGGATCGAACAGTCTCCCGCGGATTACCTTGCAATCGACCCGCTCTGCATAATCAGGCCCCAGTTCATTCGATGCCCCATGTGGGCGGGATCGCGCACAGTAGGATACCGCATGGCAGGCATCAGTCAGGAGGTAACGGGATGTTGCAAGCTCAGGGGTCGGCCGATGGCGGATGTGGAGTCAAAATGGATCAGTTGCACCCGCCATCGCAAAAACGCCGATGCGCGGGAGCAAGCCCCGCGCATCGGCTGGAACGGCAGCGGCTGGAACGCGCTGCGGCTCAATTGAAGATGACGGAGAGGTCCTCGAACTGCTGGTGGGGCAGGTCCTTGCCGTTCAGCATGATCTGCAGCGGATCGACGCCGGCACCGGTGAAGGTGGCGACCCGAGCCTGCGAATTGGTCGCGGTCCATCCGGCGATACCGGCAACGACGAGGGCGGCGGCCGCGGCGGTGAACAATCCGATCTTGCGCATCTGGGGTCTCCCGTCATTCGGTTTGCTGCGATGGCTCACGCATAGCTCACAAATATGAGGAGCGCCTATGAAGCACTTCACAGCCGTCGAACGATTTTTGTCGGCGGCCGCTCGTGCCGGCAGAAGCAGCCCGGCAATGCTTGGCTGGTAGGCTGACACCCGCCACCGCATCGTGACAGCATCCTTCAGCTCGCCTGAGGCAAGTTCTCAACTCTCCACCAAACCGGAGCAAGCTCGGGGGTTGGCTTCAGGTGACGCCGTTTTTGGATTTTTCCGCGGATTGCCAGATCCACGCGCGCGCCGTCGAACCCCTTGAGCGCAAGCTCCTGGATGGCGGCGTTGACTATGATCTCTTTCGAGACCTCGGCGGCACGACGGATGCGCTTGCACGGCTTTCTTCGCGGATCGGCGGAGCGCGATTTGTTGGTATCGCGGCGACGAAATGCCGCCTCCGCGGGGGTGACGGCCTCGAGTGATCGAATGACTGCGCATGCGCGCAGACGACGCGCGCGACCACAAGGCAGCATGGACTGGTAAAAGTCAGCCTGCGGCCGCGACCAGCAATTCTCCCGGCCGGCACCGGCGCTCAGCACAACGAGCCGGCGGTCACCGCGCCGCGTCGAGCCGTCACAAGCGAGCCAGAAGCGGCACGCGAGGCGGATTATTGACCGTCTGGTCGAACCGGACTACGTTTTTTGCCGACATTCCAGCCTGGACCAGCCTCGATCCAGCTCCGATGTGAGAGGGCCATCCCAATGCGCGAAATGCAGCCACCAGCTCGCACGGTGCCAGCGTCGGCTCGGGTCTTGCTCGCGGGACTGCTGCTGCTCGGTGCACCGCTCGGCGATCGTGCGCTGGCACAGCTGTCCGGAAAACCGATCATCATCGGCGTCCCGCAGACGCTCAGCGGTCCGTTCTCCAACTTCGGCAAGGACGATCAGATCGCATTCAAGATGGGGCTCGAGGACGTCAACAAGGCCGGCGGGATCAACGGCCGGCCGCTGCAGTTCGACTTCGTCGACATCCAGGGCAAGACCGACCTGGCCCGCTCCGTGGCGCAGAAGATGATCGATGTCGACAAGGACATCCTCATCCTCGGCAGCGATACCAGCGCCACGTGCACCGTGGTGGCGCAGTTGGTGCAGCAGGCGAAGGTGCCCTATCTCATGCATGTCTGCCTCGCCGATAACCTGACGCGGCAGGGCTGGAATTACGTGTTCCGGATTCCGCCGCCGATCAGCGAAGGCATCGGCGGGCTCACCGATTTCCTCGCACAGGTGGTGCATCCGAAATCCGCCTTCGTGCTGGCCGAGAATTCCGTCTACGGCACCGGGATCGGCAACGTCTTCAAGGCTTGGGCGACAGCCAGCAACGTGAGCTACGAATCCTCGTCGTTCGAGCCGAGCGGCCTCGACTACCGCCCCCTGCTCACCAAGGTGAAGCTGGCCAATCCCGACGTGATCATGTTCGCCTGCTACCTGGCGGACGCGATCACGCTCACCAAGCAAGCAGCCGAGCTCGGGCTCAAGCCCAAGGTGTTCATCGGCGCCGCCGGCTCGCTCTATCCGGAATGGGTGAGCGCAGTCGGCAAGCTCGCCGAGTACTACTTCGTGCCGACGCAGGGCTACAAGGACGTGGCCTATCCCGGCGCGGCCGAATTCTGGGATCGCTACGCGAAGACCGCCGGCAAGCCCGCCACCTTCTCGCAGGCGAGCGCCTATGCCTCGGTCCAGGTGCTCAAGGACGTGCTGTCGCGCGTGAACCTGACCGGCGATGTTCCCAAGGACCGCAACGCCATCCGCGACGCGCTGGCCAGCGCCGACGTCAACACCGTGTTCGGTCCGGTCAAGTTCGAGGCGTTCAACGGCTTCACCAATCAGACGAAGCTTCCGGCGCTCCTGCTGCAGGTGCAGCCCGAGGGGAGCGACCTCACCTGGCGTACCGTCTGGCCGGCAGCGGTGGCATCGCACAAGTACGTATATCCCGTGCCCGGCCTGCAGCAATAACACGCCGAGCACGCGGCCGGGTCGAGCCGGAAGGGTACCGCGATCATCGATTCAAATCACCTCACCGTCCTGGCGCAGGTGCTCGCCAACAGCATTCTCCTGGGCGGCCTCTACTGCCTGCTCGGCATCGGCATGACGCTGATCTTCGGCGTCATGCGCATCATCAACGCCTGTCATGGCGACCTTCTGATGGTCGCCATGTACGTCGCCTTCTTCCTGTTCACCGCCTTCCGGCTCGATCCGTTCATCTCGCTCTTCGTCGCCACGCCGGCACTGTTCGTGCTCGGCTGCGGCATCTACGGCTTCCTGATCAGGCGCCTGCGCGGGGAGTTCGAGGAGAGCTCGCTGATCCTGACCTGGGGCGTGGCCCTGGTGCTGCAGAACGTGTTCACCATCGCCTTCTCCGCCGACTACCGCAGCATCGTCACCAGCTACTCCACGCAGACCGTCAGCGTCGGCGGCCTGTCGCTCAGCATCCCGATGCTGATGAGCTTCACCGTCGCGATCCTGCTCACAACCGCGCTTTACTGGTTCCTGTTGCGGTCGAATCTCGGGCGTGCGATCCGAGCCATTGCGCAGAACAAGCCGGCCGCGCAGCTGATGGGGGTGAACGTCGAGCGGGTGCAGATGATCAGCTACGGCATCGGTGCGGCGCTGGCCGGCGCCGCCGGCGCCGCCTTCTCGTCGGTGTTCTACGTGTTTCCTTCCATCGGTGGCCTGTTCACCGTCCGCGCCTTCGAGGTCATCGTGCTGGGCGGCCTCGGCAACGTGCTGGGTGCCTTCTTCGCCGGGATACTGCTGGCGATCGCGGAATCGTTCGGCGCGGTCTTCATCTCGACGGGACTGAAGGACGCGGTCGGCTTTCTCATCTTCGTGCTGGTCCTGATCTTCCGGCCGGCCGGACTATTCGGCCGCAGCCGGGTGTAGCGCAGTCGAGGAGGCATCCGCATGGCGGCGGACGGCGATTCGGCGATGCGCCAGGCAGGGAGCACGCAGCACGCAAGGTCCGCCGACGCCGGCTCGCGTGCCAGTCCGCTCATCCGCTGGCTGACGTTCGGTCTCCTCGCCGTCTTCGCCGCCAGCCTGCCGCTGTGGTCGCCCGCCGAGTACCGCGATTACATACTCAACCTGCTCATCACCGTCATGCTGTCGGCGCTGGGCGGGCTCAGCTTCAACCTGCTCGGCGGCTATGCCGGCCAGGTGTCATTCGGGCACGCCGCCTTCTTCGGAATCTCGTCCTATGCGTACGCGCTGCTGTTCACCAATGCAGCACTCGACCCGCTCCTGTCGATGCTCCTCGCCGCTGCGCTCTCCTCGGTCATCTGCATCCCGCTAGGCCTCATCCTGTTTCGGCTGCGCGGCGCCTATTTCGCCCTGTCGATGCTCGCCTTCGCCGAGATCAGCCGCCTGGCGGCGCAGGAATGGACATCAGTCACCAACGGGGCCGCCGGGCTCCTCTATCTCGCCGCCTTTCCCGAAAAGGCGACCAACTACTGGATCCTGCTCGCAATGGTCGCGGGCGCCCTCATCGGCACGTGGCTGCTGGTGCGATCCAAGCCAGGCGCATACCTGCTGGCAATCCGCGAGGACCAGGACGCGGCGGAAGCGCTCGGCATCGACACCGTGCTCTACAAGCTGATCGCCTTCGTCGTCAGCGCCTTCATGATCGGGCTTGCCGGCGCGTTCTATGCGTCGTACTTCGCCTATCTCGAGCCGAACATCGTGTTCAACTCGGTCAACATCTCGCTCAACGTGCTCATCGTCACGCTCGTGGGCGGGATCGGCCAGCTGTCCGGACCGGTGATCGGCGCGATCATCCTCGTGCTGACAAACGAGCTGTTCGTCTATGTGTTCGGCGAGGGGAATGTGCTGATGTCGGGGATCCTGCTCATCCTGTTCATGCTGTTCATGCCGGAAGGATTGACCGGGCGGCTGGCGCGCCGGCGGCGTCCGGCGCCAGCGTGAATCGATCTCCCGCAAGAGGAGCTCTGGCAGTACGCGCAATGCACTCGCTCAACGAGAGGCCTGATTCGATGGCCGCCGACGCAGTGCTTCTGCGAGTGATGGGGCTCGGCAAGCGCTTCGGCGGCGTGCAGGCGGTGCAGAACGTCGATTTCGACGTCCGGCGCGGCGAGGTCATCGGGCTGATCGGCCCTAACGGAGCCGGAAAGACGACGTTGTTCAGCCTGATCGGCGGAGCGGAAAAGCCGAGCACCGGGACGATCGCGTTCGAGGGGCGGCTCATCAATGGCCTGCGACCGAACCGTATTGCCCGGCTCGGCATTGCCCGCACCTTCCAGATCGTTCGCCCGCTGGCGCGGCTGACCGTGCTCGAGAACGTGATGGTCGGGGCCTACTGCCGGCTCACCAGCAGCGCTTCGGCACGCGAGCTGGCGCTGCATTGGCTGGAGTTCACCGGGCTGGTGCATCGCCGCAATGCGCTCGGACGCAGCCTCACCATAGCCGATCGCAAGCGGCTGGAGATCACGCGCGCCCTCGCCACGCAGCCGCGGCTGTTGCTGCTCGACGAGGTGATGGCGGGCCTGACGCCGACCGAAACCGCGGCGGCGGTCGAGCTGCTGCAGCGACTGCGGGCCACCGGCCTCGCCATGATCATCATCGAGCACGTCATGCGGGTGATCATGTCGGTTTCCGACCGGGTGATCGTGCTCAATCACGGGCAGAAGATCGGCGCCGGCGATCCGCAGAGCGTAGCCGACGATCCGGCTGTGATCCGCGCCTATCTGGGTGGAGACGGTGTTGCTGCGGGTTGACCACGTCAGCGCCCATTACGACGGCGTGCAGGCGCTGTGGGGCGTCTCGCTGCAGGTCGAGGAAGGAGCGATCGTCGCACTGGTCGGCAGCAACGGCGCCGGCAAGACCACCCTCCTGCGCGCGATTTCGCGGCTGCTGCCGGTGAGCGAGGGATCGATCACGCTCGACGGTCGGGACCTCGCCAGCGCCGGCTCGCATGACGTGGTCGAGGCCGGAGTCGCGCACGTCCCGGAGGCGCGCCAGCTGTTCCCGATGATGACGGTTCGGGAGAACCTGGAGATGGGCGCCTATCTGCCCGCCGCCCGCGCCCAGGCGGCGCAGACGATCGCGCATGTTTTCGATCTCTTCCCCATACTCGGAGAACGTCGAGCCCAGCTGGCGAGCACCCTGTCGGGCGGCGAGCAGCAGATGCTGGCCATCGGCCGCGGATTGATGCTGCGGCCGCGGCTGCTGATACTCGACGAGCCCTCGCTCGGACTGGCCCCTCTGGTGGTGAGGTCCATCCTCGACATCGTTCGCCGGGTGAATCGGGAAGGCGTCAGCGTGCTGCTGGTCGAGCAGAACGTGAGCCATGCTCTCGCCATCGCCACCAGCGCCTATGTGCTGGAGAACGGGCGCGTGGTGCTGCATGGTCCGGCCGCGGAGCTCGCCGGCAACCCGCACGTGAAGCGGGCCTATCTGGGCCTTTGACGAGGTGAGCGTGAGGCAAGCGAGACAGGAGAGGAGCATGCAGCCAGGCAGAGTGTTGACGACGCTGGAACAGAAGGTAGACCCCGAGCACGCGGCGCTGATCGTGGTCGATGTGCAGAACGACTTTTGCGCCGACGACGGATTCTTCGGGACCGAAGGCTATGATCTGAAGCAGATCAAGGCCGCTGTTCCCCGCCTCGCCGGCCTGATCCAGCAGGCCCGCGCCGCCGGCGTCAAAGTGGTCTTCATCCGCTCGGTCTACGATCCGCACCATCTCAATGACCCGATGCGCGAACGCAACCTGCGGCGGGGGCTCGGCAAGACGCGCTGCACCAGCGGCGCCTGGGGAACCGAGTTCTTCCATGTCTCTCCGATCGAGGGCGAGCCGGTCGTCACGAAGCATCGCTACAGCGCTTTCCAGGGAACTGACCTGCACATCATCCTGCGTGCGTGGGGCATCCGCACTTTGATCGTGACCGGCGTCACCACCAACGTCTGCGTGGAATCGACCTGCCGGGAAGGCTACTTCCTCGACCACTACATCGTGCTGGTCGGCGATTGTGCCGCGACCACCAACGAGGATCGCAAGGATCTCACCAGCGAGGAAATCCATCGCTGGACGCTCACCAACATCGAGCTGACCTTCGGCGTCGTCGTGAATGCGAGCGAGGTCGTCGCCGCATGGAGGAAGGTCGGGGCTCTTCCGGGTGCCCGAGCCGTCGCGAGCTGAGCAAGGAGCTGTCGAGCATGACCGAAGCGAGAATCGTCGCCAGGCGAGCAATCAATCCATCCGGCCTGCCGGAACCGACCGGTTACTCGCACGCGGTGCAAGCAGGCGATTTCCTGTTCCTGTCCGGGCTCATGGCGACCGACTTCAAGAGCGGTATCGCCCCGGAAGCGCGCCTCAAGCCGGGCCGACCGCTCGACCTGCGGCCGGTGAAGCAGCAGACCCGCTACATCTACAAGACCTTGCAGACGATCGTGCAGGCCGCGGGCAGCTCGCTCGAGCACCTGGTCAGGCTCGACCAGTTCACGCTCAACCGGGAGGCGGCGACCGACTACCTGGAGGGACGCAACGAGTTTTTGCTGAAGGACCGACCCGCCAGCACGCTGGTGCCGGTCGCCGGGCTGCTGTTGCCGGACGCTGGCATCGAGGTGGATGCCACCGGAATCATTCCGCGCCCCGGCTTCGCCAAGACGGTGACCCGCAGCGACAAGATCGCATTCAACGTCGGCGGCGGCTATTCGCAGACTGTGATGGCGGGTGATTTCGCCTTTCTCGCCGGCTGCACGGCATCCGACCATGTCGGCGCCGCGGCCTATCCGGGCGGCAAGGGCACCGGGCTGCACCCCGATGCCCGCGTTGATGCCAACTACTGGTACGGATCAGCCATCAAGGCACAGACCCGCTACATCGTCGAGAAGAAGCTCGGCCCGATGCTGGAGGTCGCGGGTTGCACGCTCGCCGACGTCGTGCGCGCCCAGGTCTACATTCTCGACATGGCGGCGAACTGGGCGGGATTTCAGGAGGCATGGGCCGAGCTGTTTCCCGGGAAGCGGCCGGCGCTCACCGTCTACCCCGTGAGTGCCTTCGGCACCGTCGATGCGTTGATCGAGATCAGCTTCATCGCGGTCAAGCCCGGCAGCTCGCTGCGGATCGAGAGGATCGAGACCTCGCGGGCGGCACCGCCGCTCGGACCATGTCCGCAGGCGGTCAAGGTCGGGCCGTATCTGTTCCTCTCGACGGTGCTGGCCGCCGACGAAGAGGGGCTCGCGCCGGCGGCGGCGGTCGATCCCAATTTTCCCTGGCATTCGATTCCGGTGAAGAAACAGATGGCATACATGCTGCGGAGCATCGAGGCCGTCTGCCACGCAGCGGGCGGCGACCTCGGCGCCATCGTCAAGCGCTATGCGATGCACACGCAGGCCGGGGAATTTGCGCCGGCGATGGAGGTCTGGTGCGAGGCGTTTCCCAAGGCACCCCCGGCCAGCACCACGGTGGTCGTCGACAGCCCGCTGCCTGTTCCCGCCTGCACGGTCGCGCTCGATCTCATCGGCTATATCCCGGGATGAGGCAGCTACCGCGCCGCCAGCGTGGGTAGCAGTCGCGCCGCAGCCGTCACAGGCGCGCGCGGCACGACAGGCCGGCGGCCATGTGCACCGGTCAGGGCGAGGCGGGCTTTCGTTTCAGCAAGGTCCGCACGCCTTCCTTACGGTCTCGTCGCGCTGTTCACTATGCGAAGCTCAACCTCCACGAGAAAGCAGGAGACCCCCCGATGGAAAAGCAGTTCTATGAATTTCCCGATGCCGTCGAAGCCTACATGGGCTCGGTGGCGAGCTTCATCCCCGAATATTCGCCGGTCCGCATCGCCCACGCGGTGGTCACCCAGGGCGGCCGCACGCTTAAGATGTCGGGATGGCCGGCGATCAGCAAGAACGGCATCGTCGGAGTGGGCGACATGGGCGAGCAGATGACCGCTGCGCTGACCCACGTCCTGCGAACCGTAGAGGGGGTCGGCGCCACTTGGGACGACGTAGTGCACCTGACGATCTATTTCACCGACCGGGAGAAATTCTGGCGCCAGGGCGTGCCGGCGCGCAGCGCCTTCATAGCCCGCCACTCCAGGCGTCAGCAGACGCCGTGCATCACCTCGATCGGCACGTCGGCGCTGATGCATCCGGACATGCTGGTCGAGGTGGAAGCCACCGCGGTGTTCTGAACTCCGGGTGGCAGCTCGCAGCGTCGTCTGATATGTCAAGCGGCCCATCGACGCATTACGAGATCGAGGATCACGGCGTCCGCGCCCGCGTCGAACGCCTTGCCCATCGCGCGCGCGTTGATTCCCGGCGCGAACGGCGCCACGCGAACGGCTTCATGTCGTGGACTTGCGCCGCGCCGAGCGCGAGCGGTCCCGCACAGCGTCTGCTGCCGCTTGCATCGTCCGGGCACTCCCGCGGAGTTTGCGAAAATATCACTGGACCGACTGGTTAGTTTAAAGCAATCTCGTCGATTATCCAGCTACGGCTGCTTTCGAGGAGCGCGGTATGAAAATCTGGTGGCAGAGCAGCACTCCCATTCATCGGCTGCACGACTATCGCAACACGCTCACCGCGCATCTCGCCATGATCAAGCGGCCTGACACCGAAATTCACATCAACGGCGTCGACGACGGATCGATGGACCTGCACTACAATGCCATCGTCGCGATGAACAGCTTCGCGCCCGGCGGCGTGCTCAACAAGATGATTCAGGCGGGCGAGAAGGGCTATGATGCCATCGCCATCGGCTGCTTCCTCGATCCGGCGATGCAGGAAGCGCGCGAGATCGTCAAGATACCGGTGCTCGGGCTCGGCGAAGCGAGCATGCTCTCTGCCTGCATGTTCGGCGACAAGTTTTCTGGCGTGGCATTCCATGCTAAGCAGGCACAGTACTACAACCGCAAGGCGTTCGAGTACGGGCTGGGTTCACGCCACATCCCGTTCGGCGACCTCGGCATCGACTTCAATGAGGTGCAGAACGCCTTCGCCAATCCGGGCGAGATGCGCGAGCATTTCATCAAGGAGGCGCGGCGGCTCGCCGGCCAGGGTGCCGAGGTCATCCTCGCCGCCTGCGCGACCGTGAACGCCATCATTCGCCGCGAGAACATCAACGAGGTCGACGGCGCCCTGGTCATGGACTGCAACGCCGTGCTGCTGAAGATGACGGAAGCGATGGCCGACCTGAGCCGCAGCATCGGGCTCAATGCCAGCCAGCGGCTTCTCTATCAGCGGCCGAAACGGGCCGCCCTCGAGAGCTGGATGCGGATCTACAATTTCCGTTCTGAACCGCAGCTCCATGCCTGACCGGCGCCGCGGCAGCCCCGCGCGGACCGAAGGCGTCGCTCCTCGAGTTCTCCCTCCACTTCCCCGCCTCGTGGCGGCGAGCGGCATCGGCCCGGCGGACCGCGCGCCGGCTCCGGCCGTGCCCCCGTTTCGGCAACTCGCGCAAAAGGAGACGGTGATGAAGCGCACCGATATAGACGTGCCGGGGGTCAAGGAGATGTACGACAAGACGCTGCTCGGCGGTCCCATTCCCGCCTACGGCTTTGGCGGTCGCGGCTTCGCGCACGCGATCGTCACCGAAGGCGGCAAGACCCTGCGGGTATCCGGCTTCCCGGCAATCAGCATGCAGGGCGTCGTCGGCAAGAACGACATGGGCGCCCAGGTCACGCAGGCTCTCGGCCACCTGCACGCGACGCTGAAGACGGCCGGCGCCGAGTGGGACGACATCGTCCACATGACCTTCTATTTCACCGACCGCGACCAGTTCTGGGCGAAATGCATCCCGGCCCGCATCGAGTTCTTCAAGCAGCACTCGAAGACCGGCAGGATGCCCTGCGTCACATCGGTCGGCGTCACCGGCCTGATGCATCCCGACATGATGATCGAGATCGAGGCGATCGCCGTCTTTGACTGAGCCCCTCGGAACGTCAGCCGCGCAGCACGCAGGTCGGATCGATCTCGATCAGCGGTCCCGGATACATGGTCGCAGTCGCCGGGACGTAGGCGAGCGCCGGCGCCCGCGCCGGATCGGGGAAGTATTCGCGCCAGACGCGGACGAAGCCGCGGTAGTCGCGCTGCGGCCGCGTGAGCCACACCCGCACCTGGTGGCAGTGGTCCCAGTCCGAGCCATTGGCCGTTATCTGCCGCGTCAGGAACTCCATGATCCAGCGGGTCTGCACCTCGATGTCGGAGAAGTGGCACGGCAGTCCGGCGGGAGAGCCATGAACCGTCTGCATGTCGCCGGCGGTCTTGCCGGCGATGTACAGCCACGGTCCGGCGACCAGCGTCGGCGAGTAGTTGACCTTCCGGCTCGTCACCGGGTGATAGGTGATGCCCGCGCGCGACTCGGCCTTGACGTGCTGATGGTCCGGCACAAGCACGGTGAGGCTCGCGACGAAGCAGGCGTTGGGCACGAGCAGGCCCTTCACGCCCATCGAGGCGCGGCACGGCGGCAGCGGCATGTAGCGCAGCCCGGTCGTGTCGACGTCGTAGAACGTCTTGAGATCGGGCTCGTAGAGATAGCATTCCAGCGCCTGCTCGAGCGAGGTGCCGGCCTGCGCCAGCGCCCGGTTGAGGCTGCTGAAGACGTGCTCGGCCTGCGCCACCGCGTCGTTGCCGTAATTGGGAAAGCCGGGTTTCCTGCCGACGGTGATGCCCGACTTGAAGTCGCTGGCGGTGAATCCGGAGCAGAACACGAGGTTGCCGGCGCGCACGGCGAGGGCGGCGGCTTCCGCCTCGAGGGGGTCCGCAAGCTCGGGGTCGCGCAGCACCTGGCGCTGCAGCCTGGAATCGCCGGCCAACGCCACCGCGTCCAGGTTCAGCCGCACACCGCGCAGCGGGAAAGTGTCGCCCACCTCGATGGTGGTGCGGGCCGGAGGATCGTCGCGAAAGAACTCGCGCCAGACCAACTTGAACTCGTAGAAATCCGCCGCGTCGACCAGATGCACTTCCGCCTTGAGCACCCGATCGAGCCTGCCGCCGTGCTCGGCGAGCACGGCCTCGAGCTGCTCCAGGCAGTGACGGGTCTGCACCTCTATCGGGGAGGGCGCGGTCTCGCCCAGCAGCTGATCGACCGTGACCGCGTGTCCGGACTCGTCGATCGGGTAGATCGAGGAGGTGAACACGTAATCACCTGCACGCACCGCGCGCGGCGCCGGCGCAAATTTCATCGGTCCGCTTCTGTGCAGCCGGACGGCAGCGGCCATTCCCCTCTCCCGATTTTTCCGCACGGTCTCTTATTGACCGGATGGATTAACTAGTCTGTTCATAGTGCGACTGTCCAGCGGCCGGGGATTGCGGCGCGCGGGTGCCCAGCGCATCGAAAGCGGAGCTTGCGATGATCATCGACCTGCATGCCCACGCGTTGGGCGAGCGCTTCCTCAGCGACCTCTGCCGGCGACCGATCGCCGGCATGTCGTGTCGAAGGGGCAACGACGGCGGTTTCCTGTTCCGCCGGCCGATCGACGAGAGCTACCGGACGCTCGACCACAACCTGAGCGACCTCGGCCATCGTCTGCAGAGCCTGAAGGAGCGCGGCATCGAGCGGCAGCTGTTTGGGCCGCCGCCGGGACAGATATCCTGGCCGGGCGGCGTCGCCGCCACCGAATGGGTGCACGCGCTGCACGCCCAGCAGGCAGAGATCGCCGCGAGCTCGCAGGGCATGCTGGAGCCGATCGCGGTGCCCTGTTTCGAGGAACCCAGCCGAACGGTGGACGAGCTCCGCCGCGCGGTCGAGGAGTTCGGCTACCGCGCCATCACCCTGCCCAGCACTGCGGGAGGAAGGCCGCTTGACGATCCGGCATTTGCGCCGTTCTTCGCGCACGTCGAGAAGGAGGGGCTCGTCCTCATCCTGCATCCGGTTTCGGCCACGCCGCCGGCTCGCTACCACATGTACGGGATCCAGGTTCTCGTCGGCTGGCCGATGGAATCGACGCTGGCGGTGACTCGAATGATATTCGCCGGCCTGTTCGAGCGTCATCCGGCACTCAAGCTCGTCGTCGTCCACGGCGGCGGCAACCTCGTGTTCCTGCGCGGTCGGCTTGATTCGGCGTACGAGGCGACCGGCTGGGAGGCCGATCCCTACTACCGCAAGAACATCCGCAAGCCGCCGTCCGCCTATCTCGACAGCTTCTTCTACGACACCTGCGCGTTGAGCCCGGCCAGCAACCGGTTCGTCATCGACACGATGGGGCCAGAGCGCGTCGTGTTCGGCACGGACTATCCTTACGACATCGGCGACCCGGAAGGCCGCCGCTCGGTGCCGGTCATCGATGCGATGCCCGCGGCGGCGCGTGCGCGCGTCTATCGAGACAACGCGCTGGCACTGCTGCGAGGCTGAGCGCGCGCGCGGGGCCGCGAGGTCGCCTCGGACGGATGCCGACTGACCGGGGACGGACAATCAACCTACGGCGTGATCCAGCGCACAACGGACCGAGGACTCTACGCGGTAGGTTAGGACTACAACCTGTGCTCGATCGAGGCAGTAACCGGTGCTGCGATCCTGATCGGTCCAACGACCAACTTGTCGTTCGGCGGCATCGCCGGAATGTCATCCGGTGCCGGCACCCACATGGGACGACCCGGGTTCGACAACGGCACGCGCGAGCTCATCGAGAACCGATGCATCGTTGTTTACGAAGTATTCGAGAGCCGTACTTCCGTCCCGCCAGCGGGTTCTCGAGCGCCCGCATAGTGTTAATGAATAGCTCGGCGAGCGGGCTGAGCGCGTGGTTGCGCCGGCTGAGGATCTGCATGGTCCTGGGCGCGCCGGGCAATTCGACCGGCAGCGCCTTGAGCGAGGGATCACGCCCGGGCAGCGTCAGGGTCAATTCGGGGATCACGGTCAGGAAGCGCCCGCTTGCCGCGAGCTTGGCGCGTATGTTGGCGGACCCCATGACGACCGTCGCCGCGGGTGGCGCCCGCCATCGCAAAAACGCCGATGCGCGGGAGCAAGCCCCGCGCATCGGCTGGACCGGCAGCGGCTGGAACGCGCTGCGGCTCAATTGAAGATGACGGAGAGGTCCTCGAACTGCTGGTGGGGCAGGTCCTTGCCGTTCAGCATGATCTGCAGCGGATCGACACCGGCGCCGGTGAAGGTGGCGACCCGAGCCTGCGAATTGGTCGCGGTCCATCCGGCGATACCGGCAACGACGAGGGCGGCGGCCGCGGCGGTGAACAATCCGATCTTGCGCATCTGGGTCTCCCGTCATTCGGTTTGCTGCGATGGCTCAGGCATAGCTCACAAACATGAGGAGCGCCTATGAAGCACTTCACAGCCGTCGAACGATTTTTGTCGGTGGCTGC
>DASXAP010000025.1:0-13815 GCA_036406655.1 Xanthobacteraceae bacterium
ATAGCGCATCGACTGCGCCTTCATGCACAGCGCCTGCGCGGCGGAGAGGCCGCTGCACGGCAGCCCGACCACGAAATCGACCTTGTTCTCCTCGAGCGCCTCGAGCAGGCTCGTCGGGAAGTCGGCGTGGCCGGATGCAGGGGAAGCGCTCGGATCGGCTTGCGGCGGCGCGCCGTGCTCCTTCGACGAAGGGCGCAGGACGATCCGGTCCTCGCTCTGCTCGATGTGCCGCACGAAGCGGTACTTGTTCTCCTTGGAATCCATCAGCGTCGGGCCGACGAAGGCCTGCTCGCGGTTGACCTTGGCGACGATGAGGCTCGGCCCCGCCCCGCGCCAGGCGGCTTCGACGGCGGCGACCAGCGCGTCCAGCGATCGCACCGTGCACGCGCCGGCGATTCCCGATCCCCTCGCGACCGCCGCGATGTCGACGGCGGCGGCGGTCAGCGAGGCGGTCGAAGGCCATCCCCCGGTCGAGGCATAGCCTTCGTTGTCGAGGACCAGGACGCAGAGATTGGTCGGCGCAGTCTGCCCCAGGATCCCGAGCACGCTCAGGTCGAACAGGATGCCCCCGTCACCGTCGAGCGCCAGGACCCGCCGGTCGGGCAACGCCATGGCGAGGCCTGCCGCATACGGCGTCACCATCCCCATCCCGACGAAATAGAGATTGCCTTCGTGCGGGCGGACCGCTCTCCACTCGGTGGCGGTGTTGGCGAGGTTGGTGACGACGAGGCTGTCGCCGACGAGCGGAGCGACGGCCTTGAGGCAATCGTAGCGGCGCATGACGAGGATCCGGATGGGCGGTCACTTTGCCTCAGGGTAGCGCATTCGCGTGCGCCGCAGGATGCAAATGAGCGGAATGCGCTTTAGGATGGGCGAGCGATGCTGCAGAGAGAGGAGGCCGGGCCGATGCGGCGAAGGGCGTTCCTGCAGATGGGCGCGACGGCGCCGCTGTTCTTCCCCTCGCTTGTCGTGGCGCAGGGGACTTGGCCGAGCGCACCGATCGAGCTCGTCGTTCCATATCCTCCGGGAGGGCCGACCGACACCGCCCCGCGCATTGCGCTCGAGCATCTGCAGCCGATCCTGGGCAACGCCACGCTCGTGATCGTGAACAAGCCGGGCGCCGGCGGCGGTGTCGCCTGCGAGCAGGTCGCGCGCAGCAGGCCGGACGGTTATACCGTGCTGGCGACGAGCAACTCCGCGCTCAGCGTGCGCACCGCGATCGACCGCAAGGCTGCCTACCGGATCGAGGACTTCACCGCGCTCGGCATGTATGCGGTGGACGTCGGCATCCTGGTGGCGCGACCGCAGCTGGGGATCAGGACGCTCGAGGAGCTGATCGAGCGGGCGCGGCAGCAGCCGGACGAGCTCAGCTATGGCTCCGCCGGGCAGGGCACCGTGACTCACGTCTCGACCGAGCTGTTCAAGCACGCCGCCGGGATAAAGCTGCTGCACGTGCCGTTTCGCGGGTCCGGGCCGGTCGCGCAGGCGATCCTCGGCGGTCACGTCCCGATCATGTCCTCGGCCTATTCGTCGGCCAAGCCGCTCATCGAGCGCGGCGATGTCGTTGCGCTCGTCACCACCGCGTCGCGCCGGCTCCCCGATCTGCCCAACGTCCCGACCTTCGCCGAGAAGGGCCTCGCCGACGCCGAGCTCAACATCTGGATGGGCTTCTTCATGCCTGCCGCCACTGCGCAGTCCATCACCGGCAAGTTCATCGATGCAGTCGCCCAGGCGAGCCGCAAGCCGGCACTGAAGGCTGCCATCGAGAAGACGGGAATGATCGCCGAGTACGGCGATCCGGCACGCGTCGATCAGCTGCTGCGGCAGGAGCATGCGAGCGTGGCCAGGCTTGCCGCGATAGTCGACCTGGGAACATGAGCAAAGCGCGCGAGCGCGGTTCCGGCACGACGATGGCGGGCATGAGACGAGCCGGTCGGTTTCGGCCGGCGAGGCGCGGGACCACCGCCCCGTTCGGCGACAATCGGATGGGGTGGCGTTCAGCTCCGATCGTGATCGAGGCTGCCCGCGTGCTCCTTGACGCGATGCTCGACGTTGCGGTCCGGCCGCAGATACATGACTGCGGGGACGACGAGCAGCACGAGGGCCGCCGGGACGTGGAGGAACGCGGTCAGGATCGAGGCCGCGTAGGCGGCCAGCGCATAGAGGTTCTTGCGGATCATGACCCCGGTCAGGACTGCCTGCTCGGGCACCGTCTCGCTCGCGCGCGCGATGATCCGCAGCACCAGGAGGTAGGAGGCCGCGCTCAGGAACGCCACCCCGGCATAGAGCTCAACCGCGAGCGGGCTCGCTTTGGTCTCGCCGAGATAGGCGGTCGTGAACGGGAACAGCGACAGCCAGAACAGCAGCAGCAGATTGGCCCAGAGCATGCGGGCGTCCACCTCGCGCACCAGGTGCATGATGTGGTGGTGGTTGACCCAGTAGATGGCGAGCATCACGAAGCTCAGGAGGTAGCTCAGGAACACCGGCCAGAGGCCCAGGATATGCTCGAGCTCGGCGTCGTGCGGCGCCTTGAGCTCGAGCACCATGATGGTGATGATGATCGCCAGAACCGCGTCGAAGAACGCTTCCAGGCGGCCTCGTCTCATGGATCGCTGTCCGGCTTGAGCATTTCCTGGCTGGCCTGCATTGCTCATCCTACTCTTGCATGAAGGAACCCGTGAGAGGGATCGAAAGGTTGCCGGGCGCGGGGCCGTTCGACGCGGCAATGGAGGCGTGCCCGCTGCCGGTCACTTGCCGGGAAGATCAATGCTAGCCTCGTTACCGGCGCGATTGAGGACGAGGTTGCGCCGGCTCGGCCTGCTGCTCGACGAACCCGGCTGTTCGTCGGCTCAAAAGCAGGAAGCGGCGCGGGTTGCCATCACCCCGGCTTTTTTCGCCGGCGACAGGGAGCTTGTGCTAGGAATAGAGCTCGCCACGAGGTGTTTTCGTTGAACGCGCGCAGCCTGTGCGCGGTGAGGGAGGAAGCTCATGAAGGAGATCACGCGTCGCAACGTTCTGGCCGGGGCCGCGACCGCCTCGGCCGCGGTCGCTCTCACGTCGGTCGGCGGCAACGACCCGGCGCAGGCCGCGGCTCCGCTCGGCGGCAAGCAGAATCCCGGCTGGTATCGTTACAAGGTGGGCGAGTTCGAGATCACCGTCGTCACCGACGGCATAAACGTGGCCCCGCTGAGCGATCGATACGTCCAGAACGCGCCGAAGAGCGAGGTCAGCGCGGCGCTCGCGGCCATGCATCTGGCGCCGGACAAGGCCTCGAACTGGTACAACCCCCTCGTCGTCAACACCGGCTCGAAGCTCGTGGCGATCGACGCCGGTGGCGGGCCTCCGGCGCTCCAGCAGACCAAGGGAACGCTGGGCCAGTTCCACAACAACCTCGCTGCCGCGGGCATCGACGGGAACGCCGTGGACGTCGTCATCATCTCGCACCTGCACGGCGATCACATCAGCGGCCTGCTCGATGCCGACAGCAAGCCCGCTTTTCCCAAAGCGGAACTGCTGATGCCGGCCGCCGACATCAAGTTCTGGACCGACGAATCCAATGCGTCCCGTTTCCAGGATCCGGTCCGGGGCCAGTTCGCCAACGTCAAGCGCGTGCTCGGCGCTCTCGGCAACAAGGTGACGCAATACGAGGGCGGCAAGGAGCTGGTGCCCGGCATCACCTCGATGCCGACGCCCGGCCATACGCCCGGGCACATGTCCTTCGTGATCGCCTCGGGCTCGGAGCATCTGATCCACCAAGTGGACGTCACCGCCGGTATGGCCACCCTGTTCGTGCGCAACCCCGGCTGGCATTTCCTGTTCGATGTCGACGGGCCGCTGGCCGAGCAGACCCGGCGCAAGTTCTACGACATGGTGATCGCTGACAAGATGCGCGTGCAGGGATTCCATTTCCCGTTCCCGGCCATAGGCAACATCGACAAGGACGGCGACCATTTTCGCTGGGTGCCCGCTCCCTGGAACCCGGCGATCTGATCGAGGATCGAGGGTGCATTGCCGACGGAGGCCGCCTTCGGGCGGCCTTCGGACCGAACGACCACGCCGCGCCACTCCTCGCGGAGCAGCCATTTCATCAACCCGGTGAGAGAGCAAGCGCTTGCCATCGGCCGTCGTGCGCGACGTCGACCACGGGAGGACTGCGAATGATGCCGAGAAAGCTCAGCCGCCGCGGGCTCATGCAGGCAGCGGCGGCGTCGGGAGCGGCAGCGCTCGTGCCGCGGGAGGTTGCGGCGCAGCAGGCCCCGCGCACCGCCGGCCCGCCGGGCTCCGCGTTGCCGGCGCGCGGCGAATTGCTGATCCGCGGCGCCGCCGTGCTCAGCATGGATCCCGCGGTGCCCGACCTCGCCGCCGGCGACGTGCATGCGCGCGATGGGAGCATCGTCGCGGTAGCCGGGAGCATCGAGGCGCCGTCGGCGCAGGTGATCGACGGCGCGGGCATGATCTGCATCCCCGGCTTCGTCGACACGCATTTCCACCTGTGGGCCAGCATGCTCCGCCTCTACGTGCGCGCCGACGTGCCGGCGCTCGGCTACTTCCCGGTGACCGCCCGGCTCGGCCCGCTGATGCGGCCCGAGGACAGCTATCGCTCGGTCCGTCTCGGCGCCGCCGAGGCGCTCGCCGCCGGCGTCACCACGCTGCACAACTGGGCGCACAACACGCGCAGCCCCGAGCACGCGGCTGCCGAGCTGTCCGCCATGCGCGACATGGGCCTGCGCGGCCGTTTCGCCTACGGCACGCCGGTCGGCATGTCCGACGATGCGCCGATGGACCTCGCCGGCCTGGCGCGCATCAAGCAGGCGTGGATCCCCGACCGGGAAGGCCTGCTGACGCTGGGCATCTGCTCGCGCAATCTCGGCGCCCTCACCATCGGCGGGCAGGCGGCCGCGGCCTCCCGCGGCGTGCTCACGGTCGAGCAGATCAAGCGCGACTGGGACGGCGCGCGCGCGCTCGGCCTGCCGATCACCATGCACACCTCGGGGGCGAGCCCGATCACCGACCTGGAGCGGGCCGGGCTGCTCGGACCCGACGTGCAGCTCGTGCATCCGCTGCTGACCACGGCCGAGGAGCGGGCGATCCTCAAGGCGCGCGGGGTGAGCTACTCGACCTCGCCGCAGCTCGAGGCCCGCCGGGCAGCGCAGCTCGGCGTCATCCAGCTGGGCGAGTTGCTCGAGGCCGGCGTCAAGGTCAGCCTGTCGACCGACCACATCGCCTCGATCAGCTGCGATCCGTTCGCCTCGATGCGCATCCTGCTCGCGCTGCACTCGCACCGTATCGGCGCCAAGGTTCCGCTCACGCTCAAGCGGCTGCTGCAGCTGGCGACGATCGACGGCGCCGTCGATCTCGGCCTCGCCGACCGCACCGGCTCGATCACGCCGGGCAAGCGCGCCGACCTCGTGCTGGTGCGCACCAGCGACGTCAACACGGCGCCCGCCGGCAACCCCTACGAGGCGATCGTCTCGCTGGCGATGCCGGCGAACGTGGACACGGTGATCGTCGACGGTCGCGTCCTGCGCCGCGCCGGCACCTTCACCGCCTTCGATCACGCCGGGATCGTCGCCGAGGCACGGCAGGCGGCGGTCGGGCTGCGCGACAAGGCCGGGTGGCCGAGCTGAAGCTCGACTGGAACAGCAGCAGGCGATCGGCTTCGAGCCAGGATGTATGCTCAGGTCAGGAACCCGAGCCCCATAATTCCTGCCAAGATAAGCCCTATGCTGAGGAAGCGGAGCGCCGTCGCCGGCTCCTCGAAAAGATAAATTCCGAGAATGGCGGTCCCGATTGCCCCCATCCCGGTCCAGACCGCATAGCCCGTACCGACTGGCAGTGCCTTTAACGCCAGCCCGAGCAGGAAGATGCTCGCCAGCATGCTCGCGACAGTCCACAAGCTCGGCCATGGGCGCGTAAACCCCTCGCTATACTTGAGGCCGACCGCCCAACCGACCTCGAAGAGACCGGCGATGATCAGATAGGTCCAAGCCATGTGCTCAGCCGAAATACTCGATTATTATTGCGCCGGCCACGGCGCCGATCATCATGCTGAGAGCACGGTCGCGACACCCGCCGTCGATTCAGTCGAGACCTCGATGACCGTCAGCGAGCGCTTTTCGCGAGCTGGCGTCTGGAACTCGATCGTCTGACCGATCGACAGGCCGATCAACGCCGCGCCGACAGGGCTCAGGACCGAGATCCGGTTCAGCACTATGTCGGCTTCGTGAGGATAGACCAGGGTCACCTCGCGGATGCGGCCGGTCGTTTCGTCTCGGTAGGTCACCCGCGAGCCCATGCGGATCACGCCGGGCAACTCGACTGCCTCCGGGATGACGCTCGCGCGACCGATCTCGCGCGAGAGAAAATGTGCGACACGCGGGAACCGCGTCATGCTCGCATTCGCCAGCAGGCTCAAGCGGCGCTCGTCGTCAATCGTCATGATGATGGGGGGCAGTGGCGATTCGCGATGGTTCATTGCATCCTCCTTCGGGGCCCTTTTTTGGTTGCTTCGCTCGTGGCGGAGGCTTCCCGCAAGGCTGCTGCTGCAGCGCTCGCGGGGCTGCCTCGGGGTCTGCAGTTCTCGATGAAAGACGATCCTCCGGACCGAGAGCGGATCAGCTCTTCGAGGTCCGGAGCTCAGCCGCCTGTTTGGAGACTGCCCCCGTGCACGCGCATGAAAAGGTGGTGTGCTCGTCCGATCATGACACGCGGTATATGGGAGCTCATGCGCTGCTTGTCAAACCAGTGTCGATCTCCCCACAACGCATGTGCTCCGGCGGACAGCACTCCCGCGCCTGGAGGCACTCCGACGCATTGATCCTCGGGTGCCAGAGCGCAGGAAAGGAGCAAGCATCCTGAGCCACGAGGTCGATTTGCTGCGGGCAACCCTCAGATGCGTGCTTGTCACGAATCGCTCATGGCAATGATCACAGCACCATATGTTGCGGATGTGCGACTCCGAGATGTACGCCGCGTCTATCGCTCCATGGACTTTCCGGCCGCACCTCGGGCAAGCCTGGTATGCCCGGGAGCTCCGGCACGCGGTACGCTCACGCTGTGGTTGACCTTGCATCTGTGGTGCCTTGTGAAATGAGCTTTTGCAAGGAGCTTTGCGCTTTTCGGCATAAACTGGATCCGTGACACGCATATGAACGCGTGCGTTGCATGTGGCGACATCCGCAACGCGGCAGGATTGCTGGGTGCAGCATCGTGCATCCGGCGGAGCGGGAGTGCACCTGGCAAACCCGCTCGCTTCAGGTTGCCGGGCGCATCTGTCGAATTGAGGGGACAGTTCCTCATTCTGTCACGGAACTGTAATGCAGGGACCCTAGGGATCCGCACGCGGGGTGCTCATGCTCAGTCTCCCGCTTCCGGGGCAAGCATCTTCTCCGGAACCCTGTCCGCCACTGGGCGAAGTTCCCGGCTCGAAGCTCCAGTTGCGTCAGTAGCTTCGAGCCGGCTCTCGCGTGCGGAGCCGTATGTCATCGTAGCCTGTCATCGAACTGTCACCCAGGGATCGTAGAAGCGAGATGGGCCCGCTGGATGCAGAGCTCGACCACAGCTACGAGCTCGATCGACGTTATACAAGCGAAGGAGAAAGCACTTGAAACTCATCTCTACAATTGCGGTTGCCGGCGTCCTCGCCACCGCGACGCCGGGGATTGCGCTCGATATCTCGGGCGCCGGCGCGACTTTCCCCTATCCGATCTACGCAAAATGGGCCGACGCCTACAGGAAGGAGACCGGGATCGGCCTGAACTACCAGTCGATCGGCTCGGGCGGCGGCATCAAGCAGATCCAGAACAGGACGGTCACTTTCGGAGCCAGCGATGCTCCGCTGAAGGGCACCGATCTCGACAAGCTCGGCCTGGTCCAGTTCCCCATGGTGATGGGTGGCATCGTACCGGTGGTGAATCTCGACGGCCTGAAGCCGGGTGACCTCGTTCTCGACGGTCCGACCCTGGCGCGAATTTTCCTCGGCGACATCAAGACCTGGAACGATCCGGCAGTCGCCAGGCTCAACCCGTCAGTGAAGCTCCCCGCGCAGCCGATCGCAGTCGTGCATCGGTCCGACGGG
The DNA here is from genome assembly GCA_036406655.1 of Xanthobacteraceae bacterium. Lineage (GTDB taxonomy): Bacteria > Pseudomonadota > Alphaproteobacteria > Rhizobiales > Xanthobacteraceae > VAZQ01. The sequence goes on from DASXAP010000025.1 coordinate 8,078, forward strand.
TCAGGCACCACCTTCAATTTCGCCTACTATCTGGCCGAGATCGGTCCGGACTGGAAATCGAAGGTGGGCTTCAGCACCTCGGTCGAATGGCCGGTCGGCATCGGAGCCAAGGGCAATGAAGGCGTGGCCAATAATGTCGCCCAGACCAAGGGCTCGATCGGCTATGTCGAGTATGCCTACGCCAAGCAGAACAAGCTCACTTACACAAAAATGATCAACAAGGACGGCAAGACCGTCGCGCCGACCTCGGCGACCTTCCAGGCCGGCGCTGCCAACGCCGATTGGAATTCCCAGCCCGGTTACGGGGTCATTCTTGCCAACCAGCCGGGCAGCGAGTCATGGCCGATGACGGCGGCGACCTGGATCCTGCTCTACAGGACCCCCCAGGATGCTGCCGGCACCGCTACCGCGCTCAAATTCTTCGCCTGGTGCTACGAGCATGGTGCCAGGATGGCCGAGGAGCTCGACTATGTTCCGATGCCGCAGAACGTCGTCGACAGCGTGAAGAATACGTGGGCGAGCCAGATCAAGGATGCATCCGGGAAAGCGCTGTTCGCAATGACACGCTGACGGGCGATCAGCAAGAGAAGGGCGCCGCCACCGGGCGCCCTTTCGCTGCTCCAACCCGGCTGGCGCGGCCCACCGGCCGGTGATCAGGTCTCCCCGGAGCCGCAGCGAGAACGGCATGCCGGTCCTCAGAAAGCAAATCCGTGGTTGACGTTGCCTTGCGAGGTGCAGCCGCCGGCGACGGAGCGTCGGCGCGAGTGCGGGCTCTCAATTGTCTGCGAATCGGCGACGCGCTCTTCCACGCGCTGACCCGAGCGGCGGCAATCGGCGTCCTGGCCCTGCTCGGCGGGGTCATCGTCTCGCTCGTCGCCGGGGCGCTGCCGGCGCTGAGCACGTTCGGCTTCGATTTCCTGATCGAGGAGCGCTGGAACCCGGTCACCGAGCGCTTCGGCGCCGTCGCGCCGATCTACGGCACGCTGGTGACTTCCGTCATCGCCATGCTGATCGCCGTGCCGGTCGGGCTTCTGATCGCGACCTTTCTCACCGAGCTGTGTCCGATGTGGCTCCGCCGCCCGATCGGCATTGCCATCGAGCTGCTTGCGGGAATTCCCAGCATCATCTACGGCATCTGGGGCCTGTTCGTCTTCGCGCCGTTTCTGCAGCAGACTCTGCAGCCGTTCCTGATAGCAGCCTTCGGCGGGGTTCCCGTGCTCTCCACCCTGTTCGCCGGCCCGCCCTACGGGATCGGGGTGCTTACGGCGGGGCTCATCCTGGCCATCATGGTGCTGCCCTTCGTCACCTCGATATCGCGCGATGTATTCGGGGCCGTGCCGCCGATGCTGAAGGAGGCGGCCTACGGGCTCGGTTGCACCACCTGGGAGGTGGTCCGCCATGTCGTGCTGCCCTACGCCCGGGTCGGCGTCATCGGCGGCGTGATGCTGGGCCTCGGCCGGGCGCTGGGCGAGACAATGGCGGTGACGTTCGTGATCGGCAATGCGCACAGGGTTTCGGCGTCGCTCTTTGCCCCGGGCACCACCATCTCGGCCACCATTGCCAACGAGTTCACCGAAGCGGTCGGCGATCTCTACACCTCCGCGCTGATCGCGCTCGGGCTCATTCTCTTCGTCATCACGTTCATCGTGCTCGCAGCAGCGCGCTATATGCTGTTGCGCATCGAGCGGCGAATCGGATGATGCAAGGTCCTCTCTACGCCGCCCGCCGCCGGCGCAGCCGGATCATGGTGGGGCTTTCGCTGGCCGCGACCCTGTCCGGGCTGGGCTGGCTGGTGGCGATCCTGGCGGTGCTGCTGTGGGAGGGCCTTTCCGGGCTGTCGGTCGCCGTATTCACCGAGATGACCCCGCCTCCGGGCGCGGCCGGCGGGCTCCTCAACCCGATCGCAGGCAGCCTGATCATGACGACGCTGGCCGTCGCGCTCGGCACGCCGGTGGGAATTCTGGCCGGAACCTACATGGCCGAGTATGGCCGGCATGCACGGCTCACGTCGGTCGTGCGCTTCATCAACGACGTCCTGCTGAGTGCGCCGTCGATCGTTGTCGGACTCTTCATCTACGAGGTCATGGTGGCGCCGCTGGGGCATTTCTCCGCCTTGGCAGGCGCCGTGGCGCTCGCGGTGATCGTCATTCCCGTGGTCGTGCGGACCACGGAGGACATGCTGCTGCTGGTGCCGGATCCGCTGCGCGAGGCGGCATGCGCGCTCGGTCTGCCGCGCGGCGTGGTGATCCGCAGGGTATGCTACCGCGCTGCCCAGGCCGGGATGCTGACGGGCGTGCTCCTGGCTGTAGCGCGCATAAGCGGGGAGACGGCGCCACTGCTGTTCACCGCCCTCAACAACCAGTTCTGGAGCATCAACCTCAATGCGCCGATGTCGAGCCTGCCGGTGGTGATCTTCCAGTTCGCTCTTTCGCCCTACAAGGACTGGCAAGGCCTTGCCTGGACGGGGGCGCTGATCATCACTTTCACCGTGCTTGCGCTTTCCATCATCGCGCGCACCCTTTCCGCGTCGAGAAAGCAGTCATGAATTTCGCCTCGGCCGCCGTTCCGAAGATCGAGGAGCACCCGTCGGCGCGGGCCTCGCTCGCGGAGAAGATCTCGGTTCGCTCGCTCAACTTCTACTACGGCGAGACGAGGGCGCTGAAGGACATCAGCCTCCCGATCTACCAGGGCCGGGTCACCGCGATCATCGGCCCCTCCGGTTGCGGAAAATCGACGCTGCTGCGCGTCCTCAACCGAATGTACGACCTCTACCCCAATCAGCGGGCCGAAGGCGAGGTGCTGCTCGACGACAAGGACATTCTCTCGCCCGAGCAGGATGTCAATCTGCTGCGCTCGCGCATCGGGATGGTGTTTCAGAGGCCGACGCCGTTCCCCATGTCCGTATACGAGAATATCGCCTTCGGCATCCGACTCTACGAGAAGCTTTCCCGGGCCGAGCTGGATGACCGGGTCGAGACGGCCCTGCGCCGCGCCGCGCTGTGGGACGAGGTGAAGCGCAAGCTGAACGCCAACGGCCTCAGCCTCTCCGGCGGACAGCAGCAGCGGCTCTGCATTGCCCGCACCATCGCCGTCAAGCCGGAGGTGATCCTGCTCGATGAGCCGTGCTCGGCGCTCGATCCGATCTCGACCGCCAGGATCGAGGAGCTGATCGACGAGCTCAAGCACGACTACACCATGGTCATCGTCACTCACAACATGCAGCAGGCCGCGCGCGTGTCCGACTTCACGGCGTTCATGTATCTCGGCGAGCTGATCGAGCTCGACGCCACCAGCCGGATGTTCACGGCGCCGCACGACCATCGCTCGCAGGACTACATCACCGGCCGCTTCGGTTAGCCAGGACCACGCCAATGATCCTACCCGAGCACACCGCCAAGGCTTTCGACTTCGAGCTTCAGGAGCTCGCCCGCATGGTGGCGGAGATGGGCGGGCTCGCCGAGAAGCAGGTGGCCGGTTCGGTCGATGCGCTGACTCGGCGCGACCTGCCGCTGGCACGGGAGGTCGTCGCCGCCGATCCCGCCGTCGACGCGCTTCAGCATGCGATCGAGGAAAAGGCCGTGCTCACCATTGCCCGCCGGCAGCCCATGGCAGTCGACCTGCGCGAGCTCGTCGGCGCCCTGCGGATCGCCAACGACCTCGAGCGGATCGGAGACCTCGCCAAGAACGACGCCAGGCGCGTGCTGGCGCTCGAGGGTGAATTTCATCCCAACAAGCTGATCCGCGGCATCGAGCACATGGGGGCACTCGTTCTCGACCAGCTCAAGGAGGTGCTGGATGCCTATGCGAGCCGCGACGTAGCCAAAGCGATGGCGGTCTGGACCGGGGATGAGGCAGTCGATGCCATGTGCACCTCGCTGTTCCGCGAGCTTCTCACCTACATGATGGAAGACCCCCGCAATATCACGTTCTGCATCCATCTCATGTTCTGCGCCAAGAATTTAGAGCGAATGGGCGACCATGCCACCAACATCGCCGAGACGGTCCACTACATGATCGAAGGCCGCACCATCGGCGACGAGCGGCCCAAGGGTGATACAACGAAGTTCGCTGCGCTCGCCTGAAAATATCGAATAGGCGTTTGGCAATGAAGCCCCGCATTCTCATCGTCGAGGACGAGAGAGCATTGGGATTGATGCTGCATTACAATTTCGAGGCTGAGGGGTACGAGGTCGAGATAGCAGAACGCGGTGAAGAAGCAGACGTGCTGCTGAAGGAGCGGATACCCGACCTACTGTTGCTCGACTGGATGCTGCCCGGCCTCTCCGGGATTGAACTTTGCCGGCGGCTCCGGGCTCGCCCCGCTACGAAACATCTGCCAATCATTATGCTGACAGCGCGTGGCGAGGAAAACGAGCGGGTGCGCGGGTTGGCAACCGGTGCGGACGACTATGTCGTGAAGCCATTCTCGGTGCCGGAACTGATCGCGCGCGTGCGCGCACTACTGCGCCGCACGGTGCCGGAACGGATCGCCGAAATCCTAAGATTCGGCGAACTGCACCTTGACCGCGAAAAAAAGCGCGTCTTCCGAGGCGGCCGCGCCGTCGACCTCGGCCCGACAGAATATCGGTTACTCGAGTTCCTCATGCAACGACCAGGTCGCGTATTTTCTCGCGAGCAGCTGCTGGACGGAATTTGGGGGGACCAGAGTGCGATCGACGAACGCACCATCGATGTTCACGTGGGGCGTTTGCGAAAGGCACTCAACCGGGGACATGGCACGGATCCGATTCGTACTGTGCGCGGGATGGGGTATGCCCTCAACGACCGGTTCGGGAAAAGCGCCGCATTCCCCTCTGCAGAAGGGTCATAGTTCCCCAAGCTAAAGGAGTTGGAGTACCTTAACGGCGCAAGTAAGCGCGGCCGATCACACAGTGATCGTGCATCAGGGAGCCGTCCACATGCAGATTACCACAATCGGTTTGGATATCGCGAAGAACGTGTTTTAGGTCCACCGCATCGATGCGTTGTTCGTCGTGACCAGTGCTGCACTGCGGATATACGATCAACAACACGCCTTTCAGAACAGTTAACGTGGTGACAATCGGATGCCGCGAGTGGGCTGCTGAACGCGCAAAGGCCAGATGCTCCTGCTGTGCGATGACTGACTATAACGCCCTGCCGGCCTGACCTGCGGCGGCACGCTGCGGGCCGAGCACTCGGAACCCCGCGGCAATATCGGGCATGTGGTCGGCGCCAACACGATGCTGATTGGCGACGTGTGGGCGGATCGAGGGGACGCTTGCCAATTGCCGAGTGCTCTGGTCGCTAGGCTCGGAGATAGTCAGGAGCTGCGCGAGAAGCTCCTCGCCATGGCGCGCGAAGCGTTTTTTCCGGGTTGGCGAGTCGCGCTGATCCTCGGTTCGCGTCGCGGCGCGGTCAGGCAGGCCTACGCCCCCTTCGTCCGGGCCAGACCCGATCACCAAACGCGAGATAAAAGAACTCATAATCAGGCATGATCGACCTGTCCTTTGCTGGTCCAAGGGTCCGCCACGCCCTTTCGTTCCTTCAGCTAACAGGAATACCGATTCCGGCTCGCCTACCGGCATCCTCTACCCGGAGGAACCATCCGGCCGCGGACAATGTCCCCAAGGACCCTGATCACGGAAAGAAAATTCCCTGTTCGCACGGGAGAAATTCCCTGTTGGGACTCCTAGGGAATTGGTCTTGCAACGCATTGAATCTACACTGCGATCGGCTCTGGAATCGCCGCGAAACGG
>DASXAP010000026.1:0-9085 GCA_036406655.1 Xanthobacteraceae bacterium
CGAGCTCGTGGAACGTGTCGCTGCGGGCATCCCCGGCACGACACTGGGTCATGTGGTGCTGGCGCCATGGCCGCAATGCGAGGCACTCCTGACCCTGGAGAAGCCTCTGGCCGAAACCGACCGGCCGGGGATTCGACTCGACTCGAGCGGCGAGCTTCGCGGCGGCGATCCGTTGCGGATTGAGGTGCAGTCGCCGGCGCAGATCGCCTACCTCTACGTGTCCTACGTGCAGGCCGACGGATCGGTGATCAACCTGGTGCAGCCGGGCGGATTGGTGCCGCAGCCGACGCTGCCCAACAGCCGGCTCATGTTCGGCGACGGGTCAGCCGGCCGGGCGAGATTCACGGTGAGCCCGCCCTACGGACGGGAAATGATCATCGCGCTCGCTTCGCGCAGCCCGCTCTTCGATCGGGAGCTGCCGGCGGTGCAGACGGAGCGTGAATATCTGAGCGGGCTGCGGCGCGCGCTGGTCTTCAGGCCGGACCCCGGCTCCGCCGAGCGGCAAGTCAGCGCCTCGGTGCAGCTGCTGCGGACACGAGAGCGATAGCGATGAACCGAGCGGCAAGCCTCGTCTGCGCGGTCGCCTTGGCCCTCTGCACGGTCGGCGCATCGGCGCGGGAGCTGTCCAAGGAGGAGATCATCTGCGCGCTGGATCCGGGATGCGGCAAGTCGCCGAGCCGTGATCTCCCGCGCGGGGTCACCGCGAGCGGCGGCGGCGCGGCGGCGGCGCCCTCGGTCGATCTCTACGTCAACTTCGGCTACGACTCCGCCGATCTCACGTCGGATGCGCGGATCACCCTCGACCGGCTCGGCGCGGCGCTGCGCGATTCGCGGCTCGACCGCTTCGGCTTCCTGATCGCCGGGCATACCGACGCCAAGGGCAGCGCCGACTACAATCAAGGCCTGTCGGAGCGTCGCGCGGATGCGGTCCGGCGCTATCTCATCTCGCAGCACGGGATCGCCTCCGCCCGCCTGTCCTCGATCGGGTATGGCAGCTCGCAGCTCCTCGATCCGACCCGGCCGGAGGACGGCGTCAACCGTCGCGTCCGGGTCGTCAACGTCACCTCCGGCCGCGGCCGCGAGGCCGCCGCCGCCCCCTCCGACGACCATTCCGTCTGCGCCAGGGCGGCCGGTGAGGAATCGATCGCCGCGTGCTCGCGGCGGATCGGCGCGGGCGAGCTCGGCGGCCGGGATCTGGCCGTGGCCTACCGCAACCGCGGCTGGGCGCTGCACAGCAGCGGCGACGACGATCGCGCCATCGTGGACTACAACGAGGCGCTGCGCCTCGATCCGAATTACGCGCACGCGCTGGCCAACCGCGGGGTGGCGTGGCGCGCCAAGGGCGATCGAGGTCGGGCATTCGCGGATTTCGACGAGGCAGTCCGGCGCAAGCCCGACTATGCCTACGCCTTTGCCCAGCGCGCCTATACCCGCGACGCCGAGGGCGATCACGACCGCGCCATCGCCGATTACAACGAGGCGATCCGGCTCAATCCGAGGGACGCCTTCGCCTTCAACAATCGCGGCAACGCCTTCCGCAGCAAGGGCGAGCACGAGCGCGCCATCGCCGACTACAACGAGGCGCTGCGTCTCGATCCGAAATATGCCACGGCGCTGGCCAACCGCGGCCGCGCCTGGCGGGACAAGGGTGACGCGGCGCGGGCACTGAGCGATCTCGACGAGGCGATCAGGCTTCAGCCGCGCAATGGCTACGCCTGGTTCCAGCGCGCCTATACGTTCCAGGCCCGGGGCGACAACGAGCGTGCCCTTGCCGACTACACCGAATCGATCCGGTTCAATCCGAAGGATGCGGTGGCTTTCAACAACCGCGGCAATGCGTGGCGGAGCAAGGGTGACAACGAGCGGGCGCTGGCGGACTACAACGAGGCCCTGCGGATCAATCCGCGATATGTCGTCGCCTTGAACAATCGCGGCAACGCCTGGAAGACGAAAGGCGACATCGAGCGCGCCATAGCCGACTACGACGAGGCGATCAGGGTCGATCCCGGATACGCGCTCGCCTGGGGGAACCGCGGCAATGCCTGGCGCAGCAAGCGCAATTTCGACCGGGCGCTCGGCGACCTGACCGAAGCGATCCGTCGCGATCCGGGCTTCTCGGCCGCGTTCACCCACCGCGGCATGACCTACGAGAGCAGGGGCCAGCTCGCGCAGGCGCGCAGCGATTTCAACGCCACGCTGGCGCTGCCGCCGAAATACGACAACGGCAAGTGGGCGCAGGACACTGCGCGCGCGCGGCTGGCGCTGCTGTCGCCGCACCCGGGGACCACGCCGGCGCCGCCCCCGCCGCCGGTGGCCGGTCCCGCCGCGGGCGGAGACCGGATCGCGCTCGTCATCGGCAACGGAGCCTATGCGAACGCGCCGCGGCTGCCGAACCCGCCGAACGACGCCCGCGAGATTGCCGACGCGCTGCGCAACATCGGATTCTCGGTGATCGCGGCGACCGACCTCGACCGCAACCGGATGGAGCTCACGATCCGGGATTTCCTCCGCAAGACCTCGTCCGCGCGTGTTGCCGTCCTGTTCTACGCCGGTCACGGGGTCGCAATCGACGGCAGGAACTATCTCGTGCCGATCGACACCAGGGAGATCAACCGGGCGACCGTCAATTTCGAGCTCGTCGACGTCGACCGCATTCTCGCCGGTCTCGACGACGAAGCGCGGGCGAACATCGTGCTGCTCGATGCCTGCCGCGACAATCCGCTGGAGACGCGCAGCGCTTCCGGCCGGGCGATGGGGCGGGGCTCGGGGCTCGCGCCCTACAGCACGGTGGCCTCGGGAATGCTGATCGCCTTCGCCACCGCTCCGGGCAAGACCGCCGCCGACGGGGCGGGCGCGCACAGCCCGTTCACCGCCGCGCTCCTCAAGCATCTCTCGACGCCGCGGCTCGAGATCAATCAGATGCTGACCCGGGTCCGCGTCGACGTGGTCGAGGCCACCAGGCGCGAGCAGGTGCCCTGGACCAACTCGTCGCTGCTCGGCGAGATCTATCTCAACGAGGGCAGCGCGCCGGCAAAGGCCGGCGGCGGCCGCTGAGGCGCGCCGCGTCGCCGCGGCGGCGGGTCGGCCGATCTCGGCCGAGTTGAGCGGCATTCAGGGCCGGCACGCTGATGACGTGACGCTGCTCACCCTTCAGCGAAACTCGTTTGACATGGATCAAGGCATCGTGTCGTCAAGCCAGCATGCTGGATCATCGCCGGTCCTCACCTGTTTCGCGAGTGCGGAGATGTGACGTGATCAGCTGGGTGATTCGTATCTTCCTGGTCGTTGCCGGCTCGCTGGCGGGGTGGGTGGTCGCCAGGGATCAGCCTGTTTTCGGACTCGTCCAGAGCCTGATCGTCTTAATGCTGCTCGTGCTGATCGTGTACGTGGTCGCATTCTGGCCGGATCAATGGAAGCACCCATTCGCGCGCCTCGACCTTCGCACAAGAAAAACCAAGGCCGCGCAGAGGCCGTCGTAATTGAAACGAGGCGGACATGCAGAAACTCCCGACCCGACGGGCAGTCCTGATGGCCGGTGCGGCACTCGCGGCGAGCGCTCCGACCGGAGTCGCGGGTCAGGACAGGACTCCTCTCAAGGTCATGTCGTTTCCGGGCCTTTCCAATTTTCCGCACTATGCCGCCGAGCACAAAGCGCTGTTCGCCAGGCATGGTCTGGCGGTGGAGCTCCTCTACACCCCCAGCTCCACGGTGCAGCGCGAAGGGCTCGCCCGCGGGGATCACCAGATCATCCAGACCGCGGCGGACAATTCGGTCGCGATGGTCGAGATGGCCAAGGCTGATGCGATCATCGTCACCGGCGGTGACAACGGCTTCAACCGCATCATCGTGCAGCCGGAGATCGCCTCGCTCGCCGACCTGCGGGGCAGGACCGTGGCCGTGGATGCGCCGAATACGGCATATGCGCTGCTGCTGTACAAGGCGCTCAAGGCCGCGGGGCTGAGCAGGGGCGACTATTCCGTCAACGCTGTCGGAGGCACCACCGAGCGCCTCAACGCGATGAAGACGGACAAGGCGCACGCGGCCGCTGCGGTGATGAACGTGCCGTTCAATTTCTCGGCCACGGCAGCCGGGCTCAAGGACCTTGGTTCCGCGACCGCGGCGGTCGGCGCCTACCAGGCGGGTGCGGTGGTGGTGATGCGCCGCTGGGCCGAGGCCAACAGCGATGCGCTCGTGCGCTACATCGCCGCCGTTGTGGAAGGCCGCCGCTGGCTGCTCGATCGTGCCAACAGGGGCGAGGCCGTCCAATTGCTCGTGGACAAGGCCAGGCTGCCCCCGGCGATCGCAGCGCGAGCCTATGACGTGGTGACCGACCCGGTCGAGGGCTTCAGGAAGGATGCCGGGTTCGATATGGAAGGCTTCAAGAACGTCCTCAGGCTGCGCGCCGAGATCGAAGGCCAATGGGGCGGCATCCCGCCGGCGCCGGACAGGTACATCGATCTGTCCTATTACGACAAGGCGCTGGCCGGCTTGTGACGCAAACGCCCGCGGCCGGGGTCGTCGGCGAAGGCGGCGACAGGCAAGGCGCAAACAAAGGCCAACGCCTCTCGTCACGTCCCACTGTTAACTGCGCCTTTACCATCGCCGGGCAAACGGTTGCCCATGCCCCGACGGCGGCTAGTGAGCTCCGAGCCCGCGGCGCGCGAGATCGCGCTCTATGCGCCGGTGAAGCGCTTCCTCGAGACGCGCGGCTTCACCGTGAAAGGGGAAATCTGCGGCTGTGATCTCGTCGCGGTGCGCGCGGACGAGCCGCCGCTCGTGATCGTCGGCGAGCTCAAGCTCGGCTTCACTCTCGAGCTGGTGCTGCAGGGGATCGATCGCAGCGCCGTCTGCGACGATGTCTGGCTCGCGGTGCGGATGAACGGCCGGCGCGGCCGCGAGCAGGACTCGCGCGTCCGCAAGCTGTGCCGACTGCTGGGCTTCGGCCTCCTCGCGGTTGCGCCGGGCGGGCGCGTCGAGGTTCTGGTCGAGCCGCGCCCGTGGCGCCCGCGCCGCGACAGCCGGCGCCGCGCCCGCCTGCTCGATGAGCATCGCCGGCGCATCGGCGATCCGGCCGCGGGCGGCTCGGTCAAGGCGCCGATCATGACCGCCTATCGCCAGCAGGCGCTCGCCTGCGCCGCGTGCCTCGTCGCCGGCCCGCGCCGCATCCGCGAGATCAGGCTCGCCGTTCCCGACGCGCCGAAGATCCTGCTGCGCAACGTCTACGGCTGGTTCCTTCGCGTGGAGCGCGGCCGCTATGGCCTTACTTCGGCCGGCACCGATGCGCTCGCGCGCTGGCCGCAGGCAGCTGCGTATCCGGCGTGAGCGCCAGCGGAGGCGCAATCGCGCCGCCAACGGTCGGAAGCTCCCCATGACGCACGCGTCTCATGCATGCGCCACCCCGATCAGCTGATCGAGCCGGCCGCTGTCCGCTCTGAGCGCATCGCTCGGCCCATCGTACACGATGCGGCCGCGGTTCATCACCGCCGTGCGCGGCGAGACGTCGAGCGCCAGATGCGAGTTCTGCTCGACCAGCAGCAGCGTCAGCCCATCGGCTCGAGCGAGCTCTTTCATCACCCGCACCAGCTCCTCGACGATAACCGGCGCAAGCCCCTCCGAGGGCTCGTCCATGAGCAGCACCGACGGATTGCCGATGAGCGCGCGACCGATCGCCAGCATCTGCTGCTCGCCGCCGGAAAGCTGGTTGCCGCGATTGCTCTCGCGCCGCTCGAGCCGCGGAAACAGCCGGAACACCTCCTCCACGGTCCAGCGTCCCGGGCGCGCCGCGACCTCGAGGTTCTCGCGCAGGCTCAGCGAGGGAAAGATCTCCCGCTCCTGCGGCACGTAGCCGAGCCCGGCCCAGGCCCGGCGATAGGGGGCGAGGCGGCCAATGTCCTTGCCGTGCAGGCGCATCCTGCCGCGATGCAGCGAGGTGTGGCCCATCAGCGTTGCGAGCAGCGTCGTCTTGCCCACCCCGTTGCGGCCGATCAACGCGAGAGTCTCGCCGGGTGCGAGCGCAAGCCTGATGTCTTCCAGCACCACGGTCTCGCCGTAGCCGGCGCAGACATCCTCGAGCTCCAGCGCCCGGGCGGCGCTCACGGCGCCGCCTCGCGGGTGCCGGCGAAGTGCGCCGTGCCGCGAGCCTCCTGGCCGAGATAGACCGCCCGCACGCGCGCGTCGGCGGCGATCTCGCGGGCGGTCCCTTCGGTGAGGATGGCGCCCTCGACCATCACGGTAATGCGCTGGGCGAAGCGGAACACCACGTCCATGTCGTGCTCGATGATCAGCACGCCGATGTCGGCGGGCAGCGCATGGATGGCGTCGAGAATGATGTGGCTCTCGGCGCTCGGCACCCCGGCGGCGGGCTCGTCGAGCAGGAGGAGCACGGGCTTGAGCCCGAGCGCGATTGCGAGCTCGACCAGGCGCTGCCGCCCGTACGGCAGCTCGGCGACCCGGCGCTGCGCATCGCCCTCGAGCTTGAGCAGCACCAGGAGCGCCATCGCCTCGTCGATCACGTCGTGGCGCCTGCCGGCCGGCTGCAGCATGGAGGAAGCCGCGCCGAGCCGCTCGGCCACGCCGAGATACACATTCTCCAGGACCGAGAGCGCCCGGAACAGCCGGTTGATCTGGAAGGTGCGGGCGACGCCGAGCTTGACCCGCCCGGCCTGTGAAACCGTGCTGATGTCGCGGCCGTCGAGCAGCACCTGCCCCCGGCTCGGCCGCAGCACGCCGGTGAGCAGATTGATGAAGGTGGTCTTGCCGGCGCCGTTGGGGCCGATCAGCGCGTGGCGGGCGCCGGCATGCAGCCGGAAATTCATGCCGCGCACGGCGGCGAGTGCGCCGAAGCTGCGGGAAAGCTCCCGGGTCTCGAGCAGCGGGGCGGTCATCGCGCGGTGCGCCGGCCGCGCCAGCGCTGCAGCAGGTCGTCGGCGATGCCGAGGATGCCGTTGCGCGCGAACAGGGCGATGGCGATGAGCAGCAGCCCGAGCCCGAGCTGCCAGGCGGTCGGGTAGAAGCGGGCCAGGAAGTGCGACAGCAGCATGTAGACGGCGGCGCCGATGAAGGCGCCGTAGAGCCGGCCGTAGCCGCCGAGGATCAGCATGATCAGCACGGCGGCGGCGCGATCGAGCCCGAGCGCGCTCAGATTGACATAGGCCGACGCCTGCGCCCACAGGCCGCCGGCGATCCCGGCAATCGCCGCCGATATGGTGTAGCCGGTGACGAGGCGCCGGCGCACCGGGGACCCCACCGCGTGCATGCGCAGGATGTTCTCCCTGATCCCGGTCAGGCTCTCCCCGAACGGCGAATAGACGAGCGTGCGCACGAACGCGAAGCAGACGAGGAGGACCGCCAGCGCATAGAGATACTGGGTGCTGGAATAGAGCGGATCGAACTCGAAGACTCCGAGCAGCGGAGCGATCGGCAGGCTGGCAAGGCCGTCGAAGCCGCCGGTGTAGTCGTGCGCCATGTTGGCTGCTTCCTCGAGCAGCGCCATGGTGCAGAGCGTCAGCATCAGCAGCGTGAGGCCGGAGGTGCGCAGCAGCACCAGGCCGGAGCCGAGCCCGATGACCGCGGCGACCGCGGCGGCGAGCAGCAATCCGCTGATCGGCTCGGACCAGATCCCGTGATAGGCGAGCATCCCCACGGTATAGGCGCCGGCGCCGAAGAATGCGGCATGGCCGAGGGTGACGATCCCGGCATAGCCCAGCGCCAGATCGAGCGAGAGCGCGAACAGGATGGCCACCAGGAGCTCGGTGCCGAAGCCGAGATATTCGGGGAAGGCGAAGTAGCCGGCGAGAGCGATGAGCCAGGGCAGCGCCTCCCACGCGCGCAGCCGATGCCGCTCGATCAGCGCCTGCGCGGCAGCGTGCCGCGCGAGCTCGGGCGCGAGCGCGCTCATGTCGTGCTCCTGCCGAACAGGCCTTGCGGCCGCCACAGCAGCAGCAGGATGGTGAGCGCGAAGATGAACAAGGTGCCGCCTTTGGGCAGGTAGAGCTTGAGCGCGAAGTCCAGCACCCCGAGGATCAGCGAGGCGAAGAACACGCCGGTGACCTGGCCAAGCCCGCCGACTGCGACCGCGATCAGGAAATAGACGAGATATTTCAGGGCATATTGCGGGTCGAGGCCGAGGAATTCGGCGCCGAGCCCTCCGCCCAGCGCGGCGAGCCCGCTGCCGAAAGCGAAGGTGAGCGTGAACAGGCGGTCGACATTGATGCCGATCGACTCCGCCATCCGCCGGTTGTCGACCGTGGCGCGGATCTGCGCCCCGAGCCGGGTGCGCTCAAAACCGAGCCACAATGCGAGCGCCATGACGACGCCGACCGCGACGAGGAAGATGCTGTAGGTGCGGTAGGTGGTGAAGCCGAGATCGAGCTGGCCCTGCAGGGCGGCGGGCAAGGTCAGCGGCTGGTTCTCCGGACCGACGACGAGGGTGATCGAGGCGATGAACACGAAGATCAGGCCGATCGTGAACAGGACCTGGTCGAGCTCCGAAGCCCGGTAGAGGCGCCGGTAGAGCGAGCGCTCCAGCACGACGCTGACTGCCGCGGTGACGATGAAGCCGAGCGCGAGCGCCAAGGGGAAGCCGAGATGCATGCGGTTCATCGCCAGGACGATGACGTAGCCGCCGAGCATGGCAAAGGCCCCGTGGGCGAGATTGACGAAGCCCATCAGGCCCATCGTGACGGAGAGGCCGACCGAGACGATGAATAGCACCATCCCGGCCGACAGGCCTCCCAGCAGGATGCCGATGACGTCAGTGCCGAAGATCACGGAGGGGCCCCGACCGGTCAGGGCCGGGCTGGGCCCGGGACATGGTCTAGTGCTTCGGCGCGCAGGGGCCGATCTTCAGCTCCTTGCACATGTCCTTCACGCTGTCGATCTGGCCGATCACCTTCTGATGCAGCTTGCCGTCGCTGCCCATCACCACCTCGGACAGGTACTCGTTCATCACGATGTCGCGGGTGGCCGGGTCGATCATGATCGGCCCCTGCGGGCTGTCGAACTTCCAGCCCTTGAGCGATGCCACCGCTTCGTCGCCGCCCATCTTGCCCTTGGTCGCCTGCATGGCATGGGCGATCGCCGCCAT